>JACQZI010000022.1 GCA_016207825.1 Planctomycetota bacterium
ACCAACCACGCTTAATGAAGATGCCGGCACGATCATATTTGACGGCACAGGACAGGCTATACCGGCTGAATCATATTACAATTTAAAGACCGGCAGTATCAATACGACTTATACATTAGGCGGAGCTATCCAGGTAAAAGGCAATTTAACGATAGACGAGACAGACGACGCGACCAAATCGACATTGGATGTAAGCGGAAGCAATCATGGGATAACCTGCACCGGCAACTGGCAGTTAAACGGCACATTTAATCCGCAAGGCGGCATGGTGGAATTCAACGGGACCGCCCCTGCGCTCAATATCAGCAAGGGAACAAACGGCACTGCCCTGTCATTTAATAATCTCAAGGTAAATATCGGTCCAAGCAGCGTATTACAACCTAATGCCCCGCTTACGATAGGCAACAGCTTACAAGTCAGCGCCGGAGAATTCGACCTCTCAACCGGATTAAGCCACAGCATCAACGGCATTACCACAATAGATAAAATAATGGATATAAACGGAAGCCAGTTAAGTTGCGCCAACAATCTGTCTGTCTCGGCTTCAGGCGGTTTGATTATGAGGGATAACGCCGTATTAAAGATGGCCGATGCCAAGCCCATAGCCATTGCGGGAGGATTTACGACCTACTGGGGCGGCGGAGGCGCGACTAAGCCTAAGATCACCACATCCGGAGCGGTTGGAACAAATTCATATAGTTTTGACGCCAATTCAGGCAGTAGTGTGGATATCAGCGGATTAACGATTGAAAGCATAAACGCAAACGGATTAAAGATAAATACCGGTGCGAACATACTGGATATAGACGATGTCGCGTTTGCCTCACAGGTCGCGCCGACAGGAGGAGCCGCACTTAATTTACAGGTAACATCGGGATATAATACGACGCAGTCATTCACATTCTCTGACATGGGCTTTGACGGTAGCTATAAAGGCTCGGCTGGCGGGCCGTCATCAACAATAGGTAATGTGGTGGTTGGGGATAATGCCAATGGGGTAAACGTTACGATCACACTGTCGAATGCGAATGATGTAGTGCCCGGGCAGGAAGACTGGGATTATGACGACCCGACTCCTGGAGACGGGAATGCAGTAGTAAACTGGGTGCAGTTAAATACCTGGATAGGCAATACCACGAGCTGGAATTTAGCAGGCAATTGGACCAATGGGATACCTGACGGGACAAAGGACGTATTAATACCAACTACACCAGCTGGAGGGAATTTCCCGATATTGGACACAACCGGTAATTGCATCGGATTAAAGATAGAAAACGGGGCCTGCCTTACGGAAAGCGGCAGCGGAGCATATAATCTGGAGATAAAAGGTGATATACTTATAGAAGGTAACGGAACTTTTGATGCCGGGGACGGAAAGGTAATCTTTAACGGACTCGGTAGCCAGACCGTTGACCTCGGAAGCGTAACGAACAATGAGTTTTACAAACTGGATATAAGCAAAGCAAGCGGAACGATTACATTATTGAGGGATTTAACGATAGAGAATAATCTGGCTGTAACCGGGACGTTAAATACAGGCAATAAGACTTTAACCATAAACGGGGCGACGACAAATAATGGAATAATACAGGTCGCAAACGGAGTATTAGACACAAACAATAACTTAACTGGAGGCACCCTGACATTTGGAACCGGCCAACTCCGGTTTAGCGGGGTAACATTCTCTCCAATAACATTAACGGCTGGAAGCGGGACAATTATATTTGACGGCAAAACCGCGGACCAGAATATACCGGTTTATAATTATTACAATTTAGAGATAGATAAATACTCGGGAAGCGTAAGTTATACGGCGAACGCAGGTGCAAGCGGGCTAAATGTAGAGGGTAATTTTACTGTAACATCAGGCATATTTAAGGCAGACCCGATAAACGCCGGATGGAGCCATAGCATCGCGGGCAATTATAATATAAATGCTGCAAACAGCGAATTCAACCCCGGATTAAGTATCATAACATTGGATGGCGTTTCGCAATTAATAACGCAGAATAACAATAGCTTCTACAAGCTGAATATCGGAGATGACGCGGCAACCCCATCTGTTACAATAAATACGGGAAATAATTTAATAGTCGCAAATAACCTGGTGGTAAACACGGGAAGTTCGTTAATCTTCAATTCCAATACAGGGCATAGCATAGGGGGAACGCTTGTAATAGATAATACAAGCACATTAAATCCATCAAGCGGTCGTATCGTGATTACCGGGAGCATGACGAACAACGGAATGATAAACATGACCAATTCAAGCGCATATATCAGTGCGGCTTCATTTACCAATATAGGAACACTTGATTTCGGCACATCATCCGCCGCAGGAATGGCTATAAGCGGCAATTGGAATGATTCAAATACTGTTAATCCGGGATATTCAACGATTACTTTAACTGGAGGCGCAAGCAGTATTATTGCAACCGCAGGGATCACCGACTTCTATCATTTGGTTATTAACGGGAGTTATACCGCTTCTAATGCATTGGATATCGAAGGCAGTGTAACTATTGGCGGAACGTTTAACCCTGATATTTATACGCATAAGATAGCCGGCAATTGGAATGATAGTGCCGGAACATTCAGTACTACAAATGGAACTATCAGATTTGACGGAACGGGAAGCCGGACCATAACCACGAAATTATCAACAGGCGGGAATAAGTTTAAGAATCTTGAAATCGGGAATGATACGAATACGCCGTCGTTTACAATTGTATCGGGCGATTTAGTAGTCAATGGTAACCTTATTATCAATACAGGAAGCGGATTAACAATTAATTCTAATACCGGACATTCTGTTTCCGGTTCGGTTACCATAGACCCTTCGGCAACCCTCTTTATCAAAACAGGGCAGATAAACGTCGGTGCGGTCGGCAATAATGGAACGATTGACCTGACTGAAACGACCGGGGTAAATGGTAAATTAACAGCTTCTTCTGTAACTAACGGAGGGCTCATTACATTCGGAACAAGCGCAAGCGGCAAAATAACCTGCAACGGTACATTCATCAACAGCAGCGGAACATTTACCAAGGGAAATTCAACACTGGAAATAGGAGGTTCAACGACAAATCTTAATGCGCCAACCACAAACGGATCGCTGTATAATTTAACTGTCAGCGGAACGGTCAGTGCCGCATCATCTATCAATATTGATAATAACTTAGCTGTCAATTCTTCCTGCAGTTTTAATCTCGGAACAGTATTGACGACGACAGTAAACGGAGTCACCTCTGTTTCCGGAATGCTTAATATTAACAATTCAATATTCGTTGCTAACAACAACCTGACAGTCTACGGCAGCGGTACATTACAGATAGTCGGGTCTAATATAAACGGACAACAGGGACAGCTTAAAATAGCCGATGGAAAAATAGTCAGCATGCAGGGATTTCTCCAGACCAATCCAAGCGGGACTTACACATATAAACCCGTGGTAACACATGCCGCCGCTGGTGCCCGGTACTCATTTAACGTGGAAAGCGGGGGAAAACTTGATATTAACGCCCTTATCTTTGAATATGCCAACAGCAATGGATTAACCATTGCTTCAAATGCGGACATTTCCAATATCGATATAGATAACACAGACTTCCGCTATGTCCTGGAAAACCCATCCGGCACAAAACAGGGCAATGGCGCACGCTACTTATATATTGGGTTTGCTTCGGGCAGTTTCGCCCAGACCTTTGACAGTTGCACTTTTGATAATTCTTTCGGAATAAATACGGGTAATAATATTATCGGCGCAGCAACAACTGGCTCAAACCAAATATCGCTTTCTAATTATGGAGGCTTGGGCTCCGGCCCGGCTTATGAATGGGAAAGCAATGACACCGATGTGCAGATTAAATGGCTGGGCTCAACGACCTGGGAAGGCAATAATTCCAGCAATTGGAATGACAACGGCAACTGGTCTAACGGCGTGCCAGGCTCGGAAAACTCGGCCGTGGTCGTTTATCCGGCTTCTGGAAGAAACCCTGTTATGGATATAAGCGGCGCCTGCGCATCGCTTGAAATAAAAACCAACGGAACACTTGACATCAACGGCAAATCACTTACCATTACCGGTAATTTCATCCTTGCTTCAACAGGCATCCTGCAGATGACCACGGCTAATTCCCAAGTGATAATCGGCGGCAACTGGAGTAATACAGGCGGAACGCTTAACCAAACTGCCGGACTGATTGTCTTTAACGGAACTAACACGATTATTTCAAGCGAGCAAAACTTCCGCGCTGTCAGTATTACCGGCACTGCGTCTTTGGCTTCAGGCTCATTCGTAAAAGTATCAGGAATAGGCTCGGTATTCGCCGTGCAAGGAGGCATTTTCAACCTCAGCAATGCTACTTTCAACACGAATAGCTGGTCGAAAAACGGAACGTTTATTTCTGATACCGGAACATTTGTCTGGATGGGAACAACTGCCCTTCCGGCAGAAAACTATTACCATCTGCAGGTCGGTGACGGAGTTGTTTCTTTTGCCTGCAGCATGGCAACTTTCACATACAACATAAGCAAAAACCTTACAATCAAGATGACCGGTAATCCCAATTATCTCGATGCCGGTTCGGCTACAATCAATATTGGCGGCAATCTCACGATTGATGGCAGTGTCGCGGCTTATGATATTTTCAGGCCATCTACCAGCAACATAAAGTTTAACGGCAATACCACCCAGGCAATAGGCGGAACAGCCCAGCAGCCATTTGTTCTTAATGATCTTAACATATCTGGCATATCAACAATAGTTTCATTACAGGGCAATGTCAAATTAGCCGAAAGCGGAGTAGATACGGGTGATATCAATCCTGATTTAACCGCCCCTCTTAAAGGGCAAGCCGGAATACTAAAGCTTAACTCTTACACAATGGAAGTCCAGGGAAATTACAATGATGACAGTAATGATAGCATCTCAACCGCCCCGTTTAACGATAATATTTCCGAAGATACCGGAACTGTTTATTTTAACGGCGACCAGGGAGCAACGCCATTAACCGTATCTTTTCCAATCGAAACTTACTATGATCTTATTGCCGGAAGCGGTGGAAATGCGGATATAGAAACTTATAATCTCGTTTCGGACACGACCGTCAGCCGCAGTATAACAATCACTTCTAATAGCTTACTTGATGTCACAGGCGGAAATTATTCCCTGGCAATCGGCGGTAATTTCACACTTAGCGGAACATTCAATCCTCAAAGCGGAACTGTTGCTTTTAATGGCAATATTAATCAAAATATTACCGCTAATTCAAACTTCTATCATCTCATAACAAACAATACCGGTGTTGGCACAAGTGTATTGGCACAGGGAAAGTTGGCGGTTAACGGCAACCTGACGATTTCCAATGGGACACTGGATTTAGGGACTGGTTTTATCGGTGGAAACAAGCATACCATAGGCGGTTATTGCTATATAGACAAGGGCAAGCTGAAGGCGAATACATCATCAATCGGCATAACCGGCTTATTGCGGATAGGCGACGGGATAAATACGGGTATCTTAGATATGACGAGTAATTCCACGGACGACCCGGATCTAACGGCAGGAGGCGGAGTGAATATCACCTCGACCGGTACATTGGATGTAACCGGCTCTTCTGCATCTATCTCGTCTGGTGGCAACTGGGTGCGGACGGGCAGTTTCAATCTGGGGCAATCCAAGATTACCCTAAGCGGAGCCGGCAATTATATTACCACCACCGGAACGGGTGATTTCTATGCCCTGCATATCGCCTCGGGAAGCGTCATTTCCGCGGGAAGTAATTGCGGCATTACGAATAATCTGGTCGTCACCGGCCAATTCGGGACAGCCAACAAAACTGTGTCAATCAACGGTAATATAACTAATGGTGGAATAATCTATATCGGGCAGTCCGCGGCAGCCGGAACACTCGACCTGGAAGGCGATTTCACCGGCGGGTCATTGCGGTTCATCAATGGAAGCGGTTCCCTGATGTACTTTAGCGGAGCTAACTTTACCCCGTCATCACTAACTGCCGCCGACGGCACCATTATCTTTGATAATACAATAAGCGGGCAGACCATTCCATCGTATACGTATAATAATATCAGGATTCTCAAAAGCGGACAGACATCCACATCCGGGGGAAATCTCACCATAAACGGGACATTAAACGTAACTAATGGCATATTTGACGGCGATGATGGCTCAATCAGGGTGCATACTATTGGCACCATCTCAAATAGCGGCACGGTCAAGATGGACCTGGCTTCTACCATAAATGTTACCGGTAACACGATAAACGCAAGCCAGGTAGATATCGGAATCGGGACGTATAACAATGCGGTTAATTATACCAATACCGGAGGCACAACCACCCTCGGTGCGGGACTGCTGGATATAAACGGCAACCTGAACGGCGGGACGATTGAATTCAATAACTCAACCGGCATATTGCGAATAGCCGGCACCTTTGCACCAACCACGCTTAATGAAGATGCCGGCACGATCATATTTGACGGCACAGGACAGGCTATACCGGCTGAATCATATTACAATTTAAAGACCGGCAGTATCAATACGACTTATACATTAGGCGGAGCTATCCAGGTAAAAGCAATTTAAAGACCGGCAGTATCAATACGACTTATACATTAGGCGGAGCTATCCAGGTAAAAGGAAATCTGACCATAGACGAAACCGATGATGCGACCAAGTCAACACTGGACATAAGCGGAAACAATTACGGGATAACCTGCACCGGCAACTGGCAGTTAAACGGCACATTTAATCCGCAAGGCGGCATGGTGGAATTCAACGGGACCGCCCCTGCGCTCAATATCAGCAAGGGAACCAACGGCACTGCCCTGTCATTTAATAATCTCAAGGTAAATATCGGGGCGACCAGCGTATTACAACCTAATGCCGCTCTTACAATAGGAGGTAATTTACAGGTTAACGCCGGAGAATTTGACCTGAATACCGGATTAAACCATAGTGTCAGCGGACTCTCAACCATAGAAAAAACGCTTGATATTAACGGCAGCCAGTTAACCTGCAGCGATAATTTTACGGTATCTAATCAGGGCAGTTTAATCCTGAGGGATAATGCAGTATTAAAGATAGCAAACAATAAAGCAATAGCCATAAACGGGGCATTTACAACCTATTGGGGCGGCGGAGGCGCGACTAAGCCTAAGATCACCACATCCGGAGTGATTGGGACAGATTCCTATAGTTTTGACGCTAATTCGGGAAGCAATATAGACATCAGCGGATTAACGGTCGAAAGCGTAGACGCAAGCGGATTAAAGATAAATACGGGCGCGAATATACTGGATATAGACGATGTCGCGTTTGCCTCGCAGGCAGCTCCGATCGGCGGAGCGGCCTTAAATTTACAGGTTACTTCCGGTTATGTTTCCACGCAGTCATTCACCTTCAGCGACATGAGCTTTGACGGCAGTTACAAAGGGAGTGCCGGAGGGCCGTCAGCCACGATAGGTAACGTGGTAGTAGCAGATAATGCACAGGGAGTGACAGTAACTATTACACTATCAAATGCCAATGACGTGACACCGGGACAAGAGGATTGGGATTATGACGACCCGACTCCGGGAAACGGCAATGCTGTAGTTAATTGGGTGCAGTTGAATACCTGGGTTGGAACTACCACCAGTTGGAACTTAACCGGCAACTGGACCAACGGAATACCGGATGGCAGTAAGGATATATTGATACCTACTGCTCCGGCCGGAGGCAATTTCCCGGTGCTGGATACGACCGGTAATTGCATCGGATTAAAGATAGAAAACGGGGCGTGTTTAACGGAATCAGGAAGCGGGACATATAACCTTGAAGTAAAAGGCGATTTTATCATAGAAGGCAACGGCACATTCGGCGCGGGTGACGGCAAGGTGATACTCGACGGCAACGGCACCCAATCGATAGATTTGGGAATTGCCGGCAGCACTTATTATAACCTGGAGATAAACAAATCAACCGGCACGGTAACGGTTTCAAGGGACTTGACGATAACCAATAACCTGTCAGTAACCGGCACGTTAACCAGCGCGGGTAAAACCGTAACCATAAACGGGACGACCGCGAATAACGGGACTATCCAGCTGGCTAACGGCATATTTGACATAAACGGGAATCTAAGCGGAGGGATAATAGACGGGGGAACGGGGACAATAAGATTTTCAGGCGCAACCTTTAACCCAACGACACTGGCGCCAAATTTAGGGACAATTGTATTTGACAATAAAGCTTTAGACCAGACGATACCGGCATTAAACTATCATCATTTAGAGATAGATAAATACTCAGGAAGCGCAAGTTACACGGCCAATGCCGCATCAAGCGGGATAAACATAGACGGCAATTTCAAGGTGACATCGGGAATCTTTAAGGCAGACCCGACAAACGCCGGATGGAGCCATACAATCGCAGGAAATTACGACATAAACACGGCTAACAGCGAATTCAATGCCGGATTAAGCACAATAACATTGGATGGTATTTCGCAATCCATAACACAGAATAATAATAGTTTCTACAAGCTGAATATAGGCAATGGGACAGCCACTCCGACAATCCAGATGACAGGGAATCTTAAGACCGGAGGTAACTTAACCGTAAAGGCGGGAAGCACCCTGGCATTAAACAGCAATAACGGACACACAGTCGGAGGGAGCATAACCATAGAAAATACGGGCAGGATAGATTTAACCACCGGGACAGCGGCGATAACCGGCGGCTTAACGAACAGCGGAACCGTGGATATGGACCAGGCATCCATCTTGAACTGCAACGCATTTACGAATACCGGAACAGGGGTATTGGACTTCGGCTCAGCCGCCAGCCAGATAACCGTCTCCGGCAATTGGGATGATTCGGGCACGGTTAATCCCGGAAATTCCACCATCAACCTTACTGCCGGCTCAGGGACAATCACCACATCAAACTCAACCGATTTCTATAGTTTGAATATCAACGGATCTTATACGGCGAATAATGCTCTGGATATAGTCGGTAATATAACTATAAACGGCTCATTTAATCCGGGTAGCTTTTCACACCGTATTGCCGGCAACTGGAATGATTCCTCCGGAACGTTTACAGGCGGAACTTCTAATATTATATTTGTCGGAACATCCCAGTCTATTAACACCGATGTCGGTTCTGGCAATAATAAATTCTATACCCTGACTATTGGCGATGGAACGGCAACCCCGTCTGTTTCCGTTACATCCGGTAAGGACTTGGAAATATCAAATAATCTGGTTATAAGGAGCGGTTGCCAGTT
Source organism: Planctomycetota bacterium (assembly GCA_016207825.1). Taxonomy (NCBI): domain Bacteria; kingdom Pseudomonadati; phylum Planctomycetota; species Planctomycetota bacterium. Next base: position 9,294 of record JACQZI010000022.1, read on the forward strand.
AACCCTTAATTCTAATGTCGTCCATACTGTCGGAGGCTCATGCACCATTACCGGAACCTTAAACACCTCCACAGGTAAAATCACGATTAGCGGCGCGGTCACCAACAGCGGCTCGCTTGACGCTTCTTCTTCTGTTGCCGCATCACAAGGGCTAAAGTCCGCCGGATTAACCAATACCGGCACAATAAACTTCGGTGTTTCCGGCAGCGGGATGATTGAATGCGATGGCAACTGGGTTGACACCGGCGCGTTTACATTAGGCAACTCTACCGTAAAAATAATCGGCTCCGCGCGCACTATAAAATCCAACCGTGCAACAGGTGATTTCTATAAATTAATTGTCAGCGGTTCCGCTTCTATTGATTCAGGCTCATCTAACGGATTGGATGTAGACAGCACGCTCCTCGTGAATAACAGCGCTTCGCTGGATTTGGGCACGGGTTTTACAAACGATGTCGCCGCCACTTGCGATGTCGGAGATACCTCAACAACCGGCACGCTCAATATCAATAACAGCAAGCTTATCGTTCATGGCAATCTTACCGTCAAGAACAATAGCACGCTCATTATAAAAGGTTCTAACACCGCCGCCAATGTGGGAGAATTGCGCATGGGCAATAACGCTACGGTCTATATTGAAGGGTCCTTCCAGACCAATCCAAGCGGCTCGTATACCTATAAACCGAAAGTCACCCGCGCTTCCTCCGGAGAACGATATGATTTCACCGTCCAGAATAGCGGCGGAATTGATATTAACGCTCTTATCTTCGAATATGCCAAAAAGTATGGATTAACCATCGCTTCCACGGCTGCCATTACCAATATTGATATCGATGATGCGGACTTCCAGAATGTTGAGGAAGACCCAACCGGCACCGGACAAGGCAACGGCGCCAGGCATCTCTATATCGGATTTGCTTCAGGCAGCTATACGGGCAACTTTGATACCTGCTCCTTTGACCAGAGTTTCGGGACTGCCACCGGTAATAATGTTGTCTGCGCCGCGACATCAGGTTCAACCTCTCTTAATTTCTCCAACTGGCAGGGTAATAACGGAGGCGGCGACCAATATGAATATGAAAGTTCCGGAACGAGCATTATCTGGATTGCCACCAACACATGGGTCGGAGGCGCCAGCGGGCATGAAACCGCCTGGAACTGGGGCGCTAACTGGAATACCGGGAGCAAGCCGGGCGCCGGTTCGAGTGTTATCATTCCCAGTCGCGCTTATGCCCCATCGCTTAATGAAAGCGTTATCATTGCCTCATTGGAAGTCCAGGATGGCGGCATCCTTAATATGAGCGCTGGTTATCAATTAATTGTTAACGGAACCGCCTCTATCGTTACCGGCACAACCGGCGGCAAAATCAACATCACCAATAGCGGCGCTGTTTTGACCTGTAAATCAGACCTGCTGGATAATAACGCCGCAGGTGGCATCAACCAAACCGCCGGTAAAGTCGTATTGCTCGGCACCAATTCTACATTTTATTCCGCCACGATAAAGACCCTGGAAATCGGAGACGGGAACCAAACGGTCAATATTAATATTCCTTCCGGCAAGACAGTCAAATTGGCGGCTAACGGGACACTAACGGTAAAATCCAACGCCGCTTATTATTTACAGGGCGGAACTCTTGTCCTTGGCAACGGGCTCACTATCAATGTTAACTCAAACGGGACTTTCAAGGCGGATAATAATACCGCCATCACGACGCCTGCGCCGGGAACCGACCGTTTTTACTTTATTGTTAACGGCGCCGTTAACCTTGATACCTGTGAAATCCGCTCAATGACTGCCAATGGATTAGACATCCAAAGCACGGCCGTTACGCCAACCCTGAAAAACATCAGCTTCTACAATCATCCGGGCACATCCAATAGCCGTTATATATCTATTGCTCTCGCTAATCTTAATATTGACAGCCCCGATTGCTGGTTTGAGACGATTACCACCGGTTATAATGTCTCTGCTACGGGAGCGAGTTCAGTCATCCGTTTCCAGGACAGGTTCCAGAAGAAGGAAGAGCAAAACGACCTGATTACCCAGGCAGGTTCCAATATTATTACTTCAATCTCGGCAACGTTCACCACCAAGAACGTAATGAACGGCGATATCCTAAGGATTGAACAAGGAATGGATATCGGCACTTATGTAATCAGCGCCGTTAACAGCCAGACCGAATTAACCTTAACGTCTAATTTAACCGCCTCGGATAACGGCATCAAATACTCAATCGGCACCATGTCAAGCGGGCGCGGCGCCGGTGAACCGTTTGATTATGATGATGACTCCAACGATGACGGCGTGGCGGACGGCACCGGGGCGGTCGTTTTATGGACTTACACTCCCGGAACCCAGGCGCAGGGTCAAATCGAGGGGTTCCCCACCATTGCTTTCGACCTTAATACCTATGCGTATTACTCTACTTATTTGCCGTCAAAAAATATACAAGGGCCAAATACCGTTGACCGTATTTATGTCATGGATAGCCAAGGTGCTTTTAAGGATTATTATTATAATATAGATAACTCCTACGGCGATATAGTCGGCCAGGTTTGGTGGTATACGGAAGGAACGGACCATACTGTTTACTTTGGGACAACCGGCGGCCATCTTTTCAGGTTAATTGACACCGGTAGCGAACTTCAGCTTTCCCCCGGCTGGCCTCTCGATGTTCCGGGCTGCACTGAAATCACCTCGCCGGTCATCACCGATGGAATTAATCTCTATTTCGGCGGCATGAACGGTGTCACTCCAAAAATCTATGCCGTGGTCATCACTTCCCGTGAAGTGCTTTTTGCCCGGACGGCCGCTTCGCCGGTCCGCTCTATCCCTTCTTGGGATATGTCAGGCGGCACTACCTATCTTTTTGTCGGCTCGGATTACCAGGAGCTTGCCGGCGGCAACGACTTGCAGATTACGGCCGGGGAACCTTATGTCACTTCAACCAGTGCTTTCTTCCTAACCGTTGGGCTTGAAGCCGGCGATATCCTAATCATCTCCAGCGGTTCTCAACAAGGGCGCTATCGCATTACGGCAGTAAACAGCCTCACCGAATTAACCGTAAATTATACTTTTACCTCCAACGAATCCGGCATAGTATATTCTGCCGGGCAAACGCCCCTATTATATCGTTTGGATATTTCCAACGAGGCTAATGACAAGCAGAATAATTCCCCGTTGGATAGCGTCCGGGCGCCGACCACCTATTGGCCGTTTACAAACGGGCTCTATGTGGGTGATTATTACGGGTTGATGCATGGAATAGACGTCTGGTCCGCCACCTTCACCAATACCGACAGTTTTCCATATACCCCGGCAGTAAAAAATTCTATTAAAGTAATGGCTTATGTAATGTTTATCTATCATGACCCGCCTAACGGACCTGAAACCAGGCTGCTCTATGCTGATACCGGTGGTTATTTCTATAGCCTTAAGATGAACGGCACTGCCTACGACCCTGATAAAGGCGGGTCGATTACGCCTTATCCATTATTGCTTGGCGGAGGAACAGCCATAGAATCATCGCCCATGCCCAATAACACCGGATTAATCTACATCGGCAATAATGACGGAAAGATATTTGTCATAGACGAATCTCAAAAAGCGGTCATCAAGACCTTTTCATTTGGTTCCGGGATAAAGATCGGGGATATCAATTACGATTCCGATAACCGGCGATTCCTGATACCGACTGACCAGGGCAAGATATATTATTTGGAGAATATGTTAGACCCAACTCCTTAAGAGAGGTTTAAATGTTTAAGAGTTTAAGAGTTAAAAAGTATTACGCGGTGCTTGTTACTTGTTACTTGTTACTTGTAACCTGTAACTTGTTTGCTGAGGACTGGCCTTCCCTCTCCCGCGATACCAGCCGCCAGCGCTCTACCCAGGAAAAATTATCCTCCGCCTTTAGTGCGGCGTGGCAATACGCCGGAAGCTCGGACCTGCCAGCCAGCCAGGCAGGGATAGTCTCTTCCCCGGCAATTGCCGATGGCGTAGTGGTTTTCGCCGCGCGCGATAACTTCGTCCGCGCGATTAAGGAATCCGATGGCTCGCTCCTCTGGTCTTTCCTGAGCGGCGATGAAATCATCGCCTCGCCTTCTATCAGCAATGGACGGGTTTACATCCCTTCCACTGACGGGAAAATCTATTGCCTGAACCTCTCAAACGGGGCGCTAATCTGGAATTACCGCACCGGCGGAACGGAATTCTCTTCGCCCGTTATCTCCGATAACACACTCTACATGGGCTCGGGATTCCCGAACGCCAAGGTTATTGCCATTGATGCCCTAACCAAACAGTTCTTATGGGAAACCCAACTGGAACAGATTGTTTATTCATCCCCGGCAATATCCGGCACGGTCCTGGTTGTCGGTTGCAATAGCGGCAAATATTACGCGCTTGACAAAACCACCGGAGAAATAATCTGGTCCTGCCAGGCAGGCGGACAGGTAATGCTTTCCTCTCCCTTAGTCGTGGATGACTCCGCTTACTTATTGCCCGGCGGAACCAACCTCTCTTTCTATCGTGTCGCGATTAACCAGGCTGATTGGGCGACGAATTACCAGATACTTCTTTCTGACCCGCTCTCTCCAGCTGGCAGCACCATACTTAACACCAAACTAAACTCATCTTCTCCGGTAAAAATCGGTAATCTCATCGGCTTTACCGCCCGCTTTGATTATTTTATAGACACCAACGCCGACAGCATTGTAGACCAATACACGCTTAATGAATATATCATTGCCATTGACCCCGCCGCGCATTCTATTAAATGGCAAAAGAATATCGGCGCACGCATTACCGCCGACCAGAACAAAATCCCGCCTTTGGGCTTGTGCCCGGCCCCGGCAACAATGTCATCCGCTTCAGGAGAGCTTATCGTAACGGCTTCTTCGCTCGCGGAGGAACTAAGGATTATCAATCCCGCCGACGGCGAAACAATATCCATCTATCCGCTGGATGACGCCTGCCAGTCTTCGCCGGCAATCGCCAACGGTAAAATATTCATCGCCACTAAAAAAGGCTCGGTCTATGCCTTCCGGAATGACGGCAACCGCGCGCCTTCTCCGCCGACCGCCGGATTTACTCCGGCTGATAACGCAACCATCACCTCGACCACCCCGGCCATCAGCTGGAACGCGGCGGTTGACCCGGATGCAGGAGACCCGTCAAACACGCTCAGCTATCTGGTGCGCGTAGATGACGACGGCGAAATCCTGCTCGATTACGATTATATCACTGCCACTCTTGCCGGCGTAACATCCATCACACTGCCTTCGGCAATCACGGATAATACCAATCTTACCTATGCCGTCAGGGCCATAGACGCCAGTCTGGCATATTCGGAATGGTCCGAAGCGCAGAGCTTCTGGATAAACCGCGCGCAAGACGCGCCTCTTTCCCCGACTAATTTCCGTGCCGAGGCCGGAAATGGTTATGTTGACCTTTTCTGGCAGTCCAGCGCTTCTCAGGATGTCCAGAGGTACCTGCTTGCTTACAAGGAAGAAGGTGGCTCTTACAACGCGCCAATCAACGCCGGTAACACAACCAATTACCGCGTCAACGGGCTAACCAACGGAACGATGTATACATTCCAGATTATCGCTGAAGATTATGACGCGCTCCAGAGCGCCCCGCTTGAAATCTCTGCCCGGCCGCTTTATCCCATTATGGTCAATACCACGCCTTATAATAACCTCATTTATGCGCTGGCGCAGGCGCAAAGCGGCGATACTGTCCGCTTGGGCGTGGGCACATTCGTAATCAATTCCACCTTATCGCTTAAACAAGGCGTCAACCTTGCCGGTTATTCGCCTCACCACACTATTCTTAACGGAACCGGCTTGGACCGCTTGGTTCTCCTAACCGCGGGCGCCGGCATCACCTCGACCATCAGCAACTTGACCCTTTACGGAGCGCATGTCGGCATAGATACATCCGGCGATAACGCCCTCATCAGAAACACCGTCATCCGTAATTGCAATATCGGGATATTTGCCGGCTCCGGCTCGGACACCTCTATCATCAATAATACAATCATTAATAATTCCATCGCCGGAATTTACGCCAACAGTTCCCAATGCGCAATCCGCAATAATATCATTATGTATAACGGCGACGGCGTTTACGCCGCCACCGGAATTATTCCTGCGATAACCTATAACGATGCCTATCAAAACACGGTAAACTATAATAACGCCTCACCGGGCATCGGGAATATCTCCCTGCATGTGGTTTTCCTGGATGAGCCGAACAAGGATTATCGGGTCGTCCTCGACCAGCCGACCATAGATATGGGCGCGCCATCTGATGATTATTTGAATGAACCGCATCCGCGCGGCACGCGGGTCAATATGGGCGCTTACGGCAATACCATTTATGCCGCCACCAGCGGTCCTTTTTCTATTGCGGACGGGACGCTCTCTAATTCAGAGACCGGAGCTTATTACAGCGCGTTACTCAGCACGCTGGGCGGTTCAGGGCCAGTGACCTGGACTATTTTCATCGGCTCCATCCCGCCGGGACTGAACTTAAATACCTCAACCGGCGACATCACCGGCACAATCCAGCTCGGGTCCGCAGGATTATATAATTTCACGGCGCGGGCAGTTGATTTCCTTGATAATAACGATACCGCAGATTTCTCTATCCAGGTCAGCCAGATAAGCGGCAACACCCTGCATTTTGTGACTAATGCGCTTTCAAGCGGCTATGTCAGAGCCACATATAAGACAACTGTTTCCGTAGCCGGCGGATTCCCGCCTTATGCCTGGTCAATAACTAACGGAGGACTGCCGCCGAACTTCACTTTGAACAGCGCCACCGGCGAAATCATCGGCACGCCGCCCTACGGGACGGATAACACCTACGGCTTTACGGTTCAGGTTAAGGACGCCGATAATTTCACTGTCTCCGGCATATTTAATATAACCATTAATGCGGGACAGGCAAGCGGGAGCAGTGCTGAAGGCGGCGCCGGGAAAACCTGGTGCTTTATCGCCACGGCGGCTTACGGCTCGCCCCTTGCGCCCGGAGTGATGGCGTTAAGGCATTTCAGGGAGAAATATCTCCTGACCAATTCGCCCGGCAAATGGTTAGTCGCACAGTATTACAAGAATAGCCCGCCTCTGGCGCAGTATATCGGGCAACATAACTGGGCGAAACGCATAGCACAAGTTATGTTGATTCCTGTAGTTGCCTACGGCTGGTTTATGGTCTCAACCGGTTGGATGGTAAAACTCATCACCTGTATCGGCATAATGATTCTCGGTATTTTCCTCATCCGCCGCTTAAGACGCATACGATCGGCAAAAAGAACTGCTTCTAATGCAGTTAAATAATAGATGCTGATACGCTGGTAAACCGAGAATTTGTCCTAAAAAGAATGAGGTTAAAATTATGAATGGGAATTTTGATGATGCCATATTTAAATGGGCAAGTGAAAAGAAAGATGAGATTAATAAAGGAATTATAGCTAATGACAGTAAATATACACTTCTTCTGTCATTATTAGATACTCTATCGACATGGGCATTTCCGCATGAAAAAGATAATCGTAAACGATTCGTGAAATTAATTGATGAGTATTCAGATTGGAACCTTAAAGATAGAATAAGCCTTGTTCAACTACAATATCTTATGGAAAAGATTAAAATTCAAGACCAACCAGATTATGATAAGTTGAATAAAGACGTATCTGGAAGACTAAGCAAATGGGAATATGGTAAGGTTCATCGTTCTGCCGATGTTGACCCATTATTAAGTGATTTTGACCGATATAAAAATGATTTGATTAGACCTCTTATCCAAGCGGTTCGTTATCCATTTCTTCTCTGGGTTATGCGTAATTGGTCAGTTCATAGTTTCAGGCAACACGGATTTAACATTTCCAGTGACCAATCGAGCCCCTATTATTTAGGGGGTTCTGACATAAACGATAGAAATAAAAATTATTGGATTTTAACAATTCCCCCTCTAGTCATTTCGTCTCTTATAGATAATTGTGCTACCAAACTGAAAGAGTATTTTAAAAAGCATCCGATTGACCCAGATAAACAAATTCCTTTACTCGATAATTGCTGGCTATCTGTAAGAGATACGAAGTCATTACAGAATAAGATAGACCGCTTACTTACTGCATCTTCAACAAAGTAAGCTGGACGTAATTCGAGGGACGCCTTACCTGATTCTAAAACCCATTTTTGTGATATCAGCAGTAAGATTCTGATGTTTTAAATTTAAACGCGCCGGCGCCTGATTACTTACTCGCATGCACCGGCAATTCAGGGACGCCATACTGAATCCTTAGCGATATAGTAGCTCACGGGTATCCTTCCGAGCCTTTCCGGGTATACTTCAGCTACGTGTCCCAATCCCTTCAGCTACGTGTTCCTATCCTTTCGGCTATGCGCCCTAACCTTTTCGGCTACGTGCCACACTCCTTTCGGATACGCTCCCTAATCCTTCCGGGTATATGCCCTAATCTCACCGGGGATATATCCCAGTCCTTTCGGATACGTTCCCTAACCCTTTCGGCTACTGGATGGTATCCTTTTGGCGTGGGGAGGGGTAGCTTTCGGGTGGTAGGGGGGTAAGGCACCCTCCACCCCTAGATGGGGGTAGACTGTTTCTAACCGCCTTATAAATCACAAGATGGAAAGACCTCGTTTTCGTGGATAAAGACCGCGGAGATATTTTATCCAATCCCTAAAACCATCCTAATCCCGAACCTGGCATATTTCCTGTTTTTTCCACAAGGGGTATATCAATCTGCCAGAGTATAGGTATTACGTCCATATATAGAGTATATTACGTCTTGATATGGAGTATATCACGTCTAAATATGGAGTGTATCACGTCCAAATATAGAGTGTATCACGGCTAAATATGGAGTATATCATGTCCAAATAGAGGGCGTATCACGTCTAAATATGGAGTATATCACGTCCAAATATAGAGTATATAACGGCTTGATAGGAGATATATTACGGCTTGATATAGAGTATATGACGGCTTGATATGGAGTGTATTACGTTCTGATATGGAGTATATTACGTCCAAATAGTGGGGATTATACGGATTTAACTTGGGAGTATAACTGTTTTAGACTGGGGGTAGGTAGGGTATCTACACCCCCCTATGCCACCTTTAACCCTCTTTTGTTTGCTTTAAACTTTGATTTTTCAGGAGTGATTTGATAGTTTTAAGCCATGGATAACTGGACTCTGGCAAGGAACATTATCATCTATAACGAGCTGGCTAAAACACTAAAACAATTAAACAATCCTGCCTGCCAAAGCCTCGGCGCAGGCAGGTCCAATATTAAAACTATAGTCCTGGCAGGCGCGGCGCTGGCTCAAACCGTCTACCCGGATATAGGCTCACGCCCGATGTCGGATATTGATTTATTGGTGAAACGCGCGGATTTGCCGTTACTTGAAAAGTCAATGGATGCCTTAGGCTATAAGCTGGAAATGCGCCGGAGTTCTGAAGCCCATTATAGCAATAATCTTCCTGAATTCACCATACATATTGATATCCACACAGACCTCTCTTTCCTCGATACACGAGGCAATTCCGAAATATGGGAAAGGGCGGTAAAAGCCGCCCTGTCCGATAACGAGACCTATATCCTTTCCCCCGAAGACGCCCTTATTTACGCCCTGACATATTCCTTTACCGGGCACGGGCATATCAAGAATGCGGCGATAAATGATGCCTCATGGATTATACGGAAACACAATATAAGCTGGGATTTAATCTCAACGCTCATAAAACGCTATAACCTTGAAGTCCCGATGTATTGCGGGCTTATGGCGGCGCGCAAGAAGGCTGTTATTGACGATGAAGTATTAACCAAAATCAAGCCGCCTACCCGCAAATCTATGGAAATGAAAATCTATTGCATGGCATTAAATCATCCGTCCGAAGACATGGCGCCGGTATTGCGCTTCCTCACCTGCCCGGGCAAATTGCGCTTATTGAAAGACTCCTTTTTCCCCTCTTCCGATTTCATGCAACGGAGATATGGATCAAGCGCCTCTCTCGCCGTATTATATTATCCCCTGCGCCTCATACATCATTTCTGGCGAATACTGAAACTTGCCAGCCGGATGATGTGAAACAGCCTTTCCTCTACTGTCATTACGATTCCGATGTATATCGGAAGAATCAATCTCAAAGTTCCTCGTATAAATCCTTCCACTCCGGATTCATACGCTCAATTAATTCTATCTTCTTGTTACGAGACCCAGCTTTAATCTGCTTCTCTCTGAGAATCGCGTTTTCAATATTATCAAATTGCTCATAATAAACTAATTTTATCACATTATATTTTTTCGTAAACCCATCTATCATTTTTTCTCTGTGCTCATACACTCTTCTTTTTAAGTTATTTGTTACGCCAGTATAAAGGACTGTATTCCTTTTATTAGTCATTATATAAATACAATATTGTTTTTCTTTCATAGCATTAGATTGCCACGCTCCCGAAGTTTACCCCAAGCGAGATTGCTTCAGGGCTTTGCCCTTCGCAATGACAGAGCGAAGGAGTCGCTCGCAATGACAATCAATCCTCTGTGTTCTCTGCGCCTCCGTGGCTAATTCTCTTATCGCCCTCGCATGTCGGCAGGCTTCCCTGGACGGCTTATACAAACTCCCCTCTTCCACATACGCCACCCCCGGGCATCTCCGGCAATAAGACGCCAAATCACACCTGCGGCATTCCTTAACTTTATCGGCAGAATATCCCCTCAATTCCTTAAGCCATTTGGATTCGCGCCAGACTTTAATAAACGGTCTTTTTATAATATTACCTGCTGAACGCGGCACTTGGATACAGGGATAAACATCACCGTATGTGTTAATGGCGCAGAGCGAACGTCCGAAAGAACAGGAAAACGTGCCCGGTGTCGTGCGTTTGGCGTCAGGCGTTTTAATGGCGCGGCTATAAATCTTCTTGAGTCCTTCATCGCTTAAGCGTAATTTGGTCGGCGCTGTATCTCCGTTATCGCACGGCGTAATTACCGGGTCGATATCGTAATAAACGCCCATCTTTCCCGCAAGCTTGCGCATCCGGCTGTATTCTATGATATTATCGTTCATCATAATAAACTTAACGCGGACCGGCAGTTTATGCCTCTTTAATATAGAAACCGCCCGAATGGTTTTATTGAACGAGGCATTATCACCGGTAATCCGGTTATGCGTTTCCGGGGCCGCGCCGTAGAGCGATAAAGAGATGTCTGTTATATTAAAACGAGATAATTCCCGCGCCAATCCCGCGGTAACCAGCGTGCCGTTGGTAAAAATCTGGATTGCCATATGCGCGTCATTAAGCGCCGAACATATTCTCAATAAGTCAGGATGAAGCAACGGCTCCCCCCCGGTAAGCGTAACGTATAGAGAACCTGCCTTGCGTAATTCATTGACCAGGGAAATAACCCTTGTGGTTGGGATTTCTTTGCGTGCTTTATTAACCACACGATAACAATGGCGACAGGAAAGATTGCACCGCTTGGTAAGCTCCAAAACAGCATTCAAGGGGATGAGGTGTTTATCCGCATTATCACGGATTGATTCGGGAATTGATTTATCCATATTCAGGATTAATGCTTTTTCACGAGATTCTGCCTGTGCAATTCTTCCAGGAAACCTATGACGTCCTCTTTCACATCGGCATCAGCCGTATCATATTCGGCGTCAATCTCTTCAAGTAGCTCGTTTATTGTCACCGCCTCAGACAGTTTCTCCCAGATAAAACTGCCGACCTCGTTAAAAGAATGCATCAGGCGGTTGTGCGGGTCAACGATTATCGTTTCATCAACTATTTTCTGGAAAGGCAGGTTACTCACCCGTTTGACGGTATCATTTAATCCAATTTTCATCTTACATCACCTCAATATTTCTAGCTTCTTAGAGCATGTAATCCCGCTGCGGCGGGAAGATTGCCACGCCCCTCTGGGGCTCGCAATGACAGTCATTGCGAGGGATCCCGCTTTGCGGGAGACCGAAGCAATCTCATTTCAGTCATTATGCTAAACGCTCATAATCAATGCCCCCGCGCAACCTGATAAGGTATAAACACCAGGGAATATATCAGCCGGAATAAGCCAACCAAACGGTTTTCCGTGGAGATATATTTATTGCGTCGGATTATTCTCACCACTTTGCCGAAAAGCCTGCTCTCGGAATCAATCCTGACCTTTTCCATCCTGGATATATCATCGCCTTTGATTATTAAATCAGCGTGTGTTCTGCGTTCCGTGCATTTACGCAAAAGCCTATGGACGCATATCATCCCGTCCGTGCCTGCCAGGGCAACCGCGACAATATCCCCTGCTTTTAGTTCGCCGGGCGAACACGGACTGACCAATACGGAATCCCCATTAAATAAGAACGGCTGCATGCTTGTTCCCTTAACCGATAAAGCAAACATATTATTTCCCGCTGATAACTCTCTTAATTGATTCATAGGAGCTCTTTTTAGCCAGCCAAATATTATAACAAGGTGTTTCCATTATACATTGTCTGACTGTTTTAAGCAATCTTTCCGTGCTTAACTTATCGCGGGAAAAGAATAATACGAGCTTGAGCATTTCCTTTACCGCATCGCCCTTGGGGAGCTTTTCCACTTTAATAATATTACTTTTATGGAGGAAATAGATGCCTTTTAAAGGTTTACCGAATGGTTCACCCGGCGCCCTGAATTCTCCCCAAAACGGCGTTGATAGTATTATCGGCTTTCCGTTCATTATGCGCATGCAAACCAGCTCATCGCTTAAAACAACAGATTGGGGTGACTTTTTTGCCAGGGTGGTTTTTCCTCTGCCTGATTCTCCCGGCAGTAAATATCCATTATTGCCGATTCCTAATCCTAAGGCATGGATTAAAAACCCATTTTTCAGGTTGAGCACCTGAAGTAGCGCCAAACGAAGCAATGTATCGAAAGAATATATATTTCCCCTTACCTCCCCTTTCACGTAAAATCGCCCGTTAGCGCGCGACATTTGGCAGCTAATTCCGGGACCTCGTATATCCCATCCCGTGCCGGACGGTAAAATCGCCGGGCGGTAACTATTACCGGATGATTTCACCAGACATGAAATGACAATATCCGCCCGCGTTGTAGCACAGGTGAGGTGGAAATTCGAGTATCTTTCGCGTATTGTTTTGGCTAAGCGTGATTCGTTTGGGATTTCGGCAGTGGCAATAAGATTGCAAATATTGAGGCGAATAATCCCCATCTGGCGATACCTTATTAGGATGTTTTGAGGTTCCTGAGGCATCCGGAGGTTTGTGGCTGAGTTTTTCCGCAGGCAATGGCATTACCCTCGAACACCTTCTCTGTCTTTATTTTAGGCGATTGGTATTTTTTCTTGGCTTTATTCTTCATAATAGCATATTACTTATTTTTATTGGCTGAGTCAAGAGTATTAATCGCCTCTTTTGCCAGTTGCCGGATTTTCTCCGATTTATCCACTTCGGCAGCCTTTTCCAATGCGGGGATATATTTAGGGTTTCCTAAGACCTGCAAAGCCCAGATTGAATTCTCTCTCACGAACTCGCTCTGGTCTTTTCGCAGGAGCTCAACGTACAAATCAGCCAAATCAGCCGAGCGCATCGAACCCATAGAGCGGACGGCAAAGGCTCTCACACGCTCATTTTCATCCTCTTTCGCCAGTTTGGAAAGAAATGGAATTGCCTCCAACCCCATCCCCTGGATTTCACGGGTGAGCCGTGTAATATCATCAATACGCTTGATTACGATTGCTTCGCGCCAGGCATTGATTATCTTGCCGATATTGCGCTCCTTTGGTGAGGTTTCCTCACCTGTCGGGAAAGGACCGCTCAAGCCCATCCGCTTCTTAGCATCCTCAGAAAGTTCCGGTGCTGAAATAGGTTTATTAACATCGCCTTGATTTATTGGAATAATCGGTAAAGGCGGTTTTGACAAGCTTAATATATCCAATTTAAGAATAACAAAAATGATAACACCCTGAGCTAAAACTAACAAACCAATAATCAGCTTTATTTTCATAGGCAAGCTGTAATATTACATCAAGATGGCTGGCGAAGGATGGCTCCCCGCGTAGGTGTACTTCGCTAAAGCTTCGTATCACCTTTAAACTCGACAGAATAATTCTTCGCTAAGGCTACAGAAACAAGTCGTTTATACGCAAATGCTTTACCAGAACCAGTTTTTAGATATTGTTCAAAATCTTTCGCTTGCTTACTTGTTTCAAATGCAGCGTAAAACACAAGCCTCCACGGGCAATGTGGTTTAGTAGCAAGCACTTTCCCTTCGTTATGTTCTTTTAGCCTCCTTTTTAAATCCTCGGTATATCCATAGTAGAATATTTTAGACTTATCACTTCGTAAGATATATGTATAAAACATAGATGCGTAGCCAATACGTAACGTTGGAGAAAGATGGCACAGCCATTCCGTAGTCCCGATAAATCGGGACGAAGGATGGCTCCCCTTATGCTCGGAAAATCCGAACGCCGTCAGGCGGGGGAACAAGTTCCTTAATACCTTGTTTTACTTTAACAAGAACCTTGATAGAAGTCAATATTTTAAATCAGCAATCAATATTGAGGACTTATTTCCTCCTGAAAGCCCAAATCGAACGGTTTCCGAAACAGTCCAACTCGCTCTCCTTTATCAAACAGCATTGATAGAACGACCCTACCTATCCCGTAACCAATTTTTCAAAGAACAAGGCAAGCTCGTTAGCCGAGCAAGGATGACGCAGATCGTCAATCTTTTAAAGTTACATCCAAGAATATTGGAATATCTAAAAACAACCAATCTCTATGTATCTGAACGAAATCTTCGACCACTGGTAAATTTACCCAGAAGTCGTCAATTAACCGGTTTCTTAAGGTTGCCCGAAGTAAGCGCAACATCTTTGCCTCCATTAGTAGCCACCGCGGATTGATTAGATTTGGTTAATTTTTCATTCTCAAGACGCTGTTTATGCTGGAGATAAAATATACCTTTTAATAAAATTCGTGATATTAATTCTAATCGTTCTTGAAGGGATAGATGTTCATACATAAATTCGTTCTTCTTTACCTAACGCTAATGCAGGCTGTATTATTTACATTGCGAGCATTGGTCGTATTTCTAATCTAATATGTGCGACAAAATATGTCACATTATGATAAAAGGAGTCGCAAAAGAAAAATATTTGTTTGACTCACAGAATGGATAGGGAATAGGACGATGTTCCTGATATTCCCCGTGAGGTCGCTTATACTGTTTCAATGGACGCCCCCACGCGGGCGACTTAATATCAGTCAGTTAATTCATCTGAAATAATCTGGTAGCCCTTAAGAATAATAGACAATAAAACAAAACTTAATCCGGTAAACTCTAAATAATATGGGGCAGAAACGGTAGAAGCAACGCTGGGGATAATATGAGCGCTCCATATTAATCCAAATAACAATATCATTGCTCCAAATTCTAAACATCCAAAAATAATCCATGATAGTTTTCCCACCTTGCTCGCCTTACGAATAAACAACGCAAAGACAATATTTACAAGCCCTAGGATTATCAAATAAAATCTCATCAAATTGCAAACATAGTTTTGCCATGTATTATGGCTGTTTTCCACTGTTTCCACAAATCTATCCGGAGTTCTCACAAAGCCAAAATCAAAGACAATCCCAATTATTAGCAGGATAAATCCAATAATCACATATAACTTAAACAGTTTCATGCTCCCTTCCTTTTTACCTGAAATATAAATGATAATAACTTATTCATCTCCGGCACTTTCTGATTTAATTGTTGGTTGTTTTTTAGCAACAAGTACCGGCAATAAATGTTTCGGCAAAAACCTAAAATTGGCAATCGCCGTCGGGATGACGGCACTGGCGATGACAACTATCACCAGAAAAGAATATTGGGATTCTGTTACGATGCCGTGTGTGAATCCATACAGGGCGGATATCGTGCCGAAGGTTAATCCGGTGGACATCATCAGCGTATAATACCATCGTTCTGATGATTCCTTCCGGAATCGCCCGATTACCGGGTATAATCCGAATATTTTGGTTCCGGTTTTTCCCGTAAAGAGCATGATAAATATCAGCGGTGCCGATAAAAGAGCGGGGATTGAAACGAATGAACCTGCACGAATAAAATAGAAGGGTGTGAGGAACCCGACAGTTAAACTACGTAAGCGTCTTACCCAGATATGATTCTGTGAAGCAAACTCCGCAAGCACCATTCCGGCAATATATGCCGGTAGAACGGCCTCGCTTCCAGACCATATCGCCAATGCGCCTAAAGCGAACAATACTAACGAAACCCATTTTACGCGGATTGCCGCGGTTCGGTTACCATATACTCTTGTCAAGAATGTCGTCAGAAACGGGAATAATGTTATTACCACTACCGCGACCATGATAAAGATTAATGTCTTATAAGTAAATGGCGCGAAAAGAAGCCCGAGAGCGATAACGGTTCCCAAATCATTAATGAAACACGCACCCAGTATTCCCTTGCCGAATTCCGTGGTATTAAAACCTGTTTCTAGCATTACCGCATAAACCACAGCCATAGATGTGGTGGAAAGAGCCACTCCGGTTAAAAGGCTTGCCTGACTGCTCCAATTAAGTAAATAATATGCAACTGCCGAGCAACCCAGGAAAGGCGCCAGAAATCCTATAAATCCTACTATTAATACTTCTTTCCACTTAGTTCTTATGACTTTCGGGTCCAGTTCGGCGCCGGCAAGGAATGTGAGAAAAACAGCGCCTGCTGAAGCGAGGAATTTTAACCATTCAAGATTACTGCCAAGAGAATTGGTGCCAAAATACTTATTGGCAAGTGTGCCGGCAATGATACCAATGCATATTTCAACCAGAGCTATTGAAATCCTAATGTGGTATGCGATGATAGCGGATAAGACAGCAAGTCCTAACCATAAAGTGCTGATAAAATAAATATGTTCCATGGCGTCCTCCTAACTATTTATTACATAGTAGGAGTTATTAGCCATGAAAGGCGGTTAGAGGTGAACTCCATCACCTTGAGGTTTTGCCAACCTTTAACTTATATCGTCACTTTTTTGTTTAATCTTAATAAAACTTATCGTTCGGATTTTGGGGGTACAACTCCCCGCGTAGGACTCGAACCTACAACCAACCGGTTAACAGCCGGCTACTCTACCATTGAGCTAGCGGGGAATATTTTCAGACTCAACAAATTATAGTTAAGCTCTTATTAATTGTCAATATTTTTATGATTGACCCCATTAGGCATAATTGATATAATTCGGTATGGAACTCTTTGATGAGAAAACTGATAATACTACCTCTAATGAGCAACTGCAACAGCCCCTTGCAGACCGGATGCGCCCCACTAATTTCAGCGAGTTCGTGGGACAAACCGAGATAATCGGGGAAGATAAACCGCTGCGTAAAACCATTACAAGCGGAAAACTGCCCTCGATAATACTTTGGGGCCCGCCCGGCTCTGGCAAAACTACATTGGCCTATTTAATCTCACGCGTGACCAGCTTTGAATTCGTCTCTTTCAGCGCGGTTACATCAGGCATCAAGGAAATACGCCAGGTCATGGAACGCGCCGAATATAATAAGAAAGCACTTAACCGCGGCACTATACTTTTTGTCGATGAAATACACCGCTTCAATAAATCACAGCAGGACGCCTTCCTCCCCTTTGTGGAAAAAGGCGTGATTACTTTAATCGGCGCGACTACGGAAAACCCGTCATTTGAACTCAATTCCGCGCTTCTTTCCCGATGCCGGGTGTTTATCCTGAAAGGACTTACCAATGATGAAATAAAAACCATCGCCCAAAACGCCCTTTCCGATAAAGAGCGCGGGCTCGGAAATTATAAGGTAACAATCGGCGAAGGCGTCATAGAGCACCTGGTTAATATCGCCAACGGAGACGCTCGCGTGGCGCTGACCCTTCTTGAACTGGCCGTGGAATCAGCCGCGCCTGATAAGGAAAACAAGCGGACTATCACCAAGGAACTAATCGAAAACGCCGCCCAGAAAAAAGTATTATTATATGACCAATCCGGCGAAGAGCATTACAATATTATTTCGGCCTTGCATAAAAGCCTGCGTGGGAGCGATCCGGACGCATCGTTATACTGGCTGGCCAGGATGCTCGAAGCCGGCGAAGACCCGTTATATATCGCCAGGCGGCTGGTGCGCTTCGCTTCCGAAGATATCGGTAATGCCGACCCGCAGGCGCTGGTAATCGCCATCGCCGCGAAAGAGGCGGTTGATTTTGTCGGCATGCCGGAAGCCAACCTGGCGCTTGCCCAGGCGGTTATCTACCTCGCCACCGCCCCGAAAAGCAATTCAGTTTACAAGGCATACAATAAAGTCAAGGCAGATGTTGACGCAACCTATGCCGAACCTGTGCCTTTACACATGAGGAATCCGGTGACCGACCTCATGAAAAATATTGACTACGGCAAGGGCTACAAATACCCGCATGACTTCCCGAACCACTTCGTCAAGGAAGATTATCTTCCGAAAAGCCTCGTTGGCAAGAAATATTACGAGCCGGGCGAATTCGGATTTGAGAAAGAAATACGGAAACGAATCGAATATTGGGAAAAGTTGAGAAAATCATCTCCCAAATGAAAGTCATTGTCGCTTTAAGCGCGTTTAAAGAATCCATTTCCGCTATAGACGCCGTTAACGCATTTGCCAGCGGAATTAAGAAAGCATATCCTGATGCACGGATTATCAAACTCCCGACCGCCGACGGCGGGGACGGGACGCTCGAAACGCTGCTTAACGTTACAAAAGGTTACACCGTTACAAAGAAAGTTACAGGACCTCTTGGAAATAAAGTCACCGCAAGGATAGGATTTTCGCATGATAACAAAACAGCTATCATAGAAATGGCGCAAGCCTCCGGATTGAAACTCATCTCACCCTGCCAGCGCAATCCGCTTATTGCCCATACATACGGCACTGGCGAACTGATTAAATACGCCCTGGATAAAGGCGCGCGGAAAATAATCATCGGTATCGGAGGGAGCGCGACAGTGGATGGCGGCGCCGGCATGGCAAAAGCATTAGGCTATCGGTTCCTGAATAAAAATGGCGGCGAAATCGGCTTGGGCGGCGGCGCATTAAATAAGCTTCATTGTATAGATAACTCAGGAAAAGATAAAAGGCTTGATAATGTTAAAATCATGGTTGCCTGCGATGTAGCGAATCCGTTATTGGGCACAAAAGGCGCGGCGCTGACCTACGCCCCACAAAAAGGCGCCACACCACGCATGACCAGAATATTGGAAAATAATCTGGCGCGCCTGGGGAAAATAGTCCGGCGTGATTTGGGGATTGAGATAAAGCGCATCAAGGGAGGCGGCGCGGCAGGCGGATTGGGCGCCGGGCTTTATGCCTTTTGCAATGCCGAACTAAAACCCGGCGCGGAATTTATTCTGGATACAATAGGATTCCATAAACACCTAAAAGGAACTGATTTGGTTATCGTCGGAGAAGGTCGGTTTGATAAAACATCCCTTTACGGAAAGTCCCCTGCCGTGATTTCGAAGATAGCTAAGAAACACCATATCCCGGTAATCGCCGTATGCGGAACGTGTGACTTATTACGAAAGGAATTATCACGTCTTGGAATCAGAGAATGTTTTCAACTGGTTGACAGCACTAAATCGCTTGGCGATTCTATACGCAATGCGCGTAAATACCTTCGGCAAACCGCGGGCGAATCAATTAAATTCGTAAGCTGATTCAGCTGATATAACAGATATAACGGATAAAAGCAATCAGTTTAATCCGCTTAATCCGTGTACTGTTTATTAGACTTTAACTTTCTCCCCTGTATAAATCTCCACCCCTTGTGAATGGGTAAGCTTCTGATAAGCTGAATGCAATTCTTTGAAGTATTTGCCCGGTTTCCCGCTGCCGATTGGGCGGCCATCCACATCAATAACCGGAATAAGCTCGGCGCCCGAACCGGTCAGGAAACATTCGGTCGAGGCATAAACCTCATGCATGGTAAACGGCATCTCCACCACCTCGTACCCCAAGTCTTTGGCCAAAACCATTACAGTATTCCGGGTGATGCCCTCCAAAAGGCCCAAATAAGCCGGAGGAGTCATTAACTTCTTGCCATTCTTTATGATAAAAATATTATCCGCGGTCGCTTCGCAGACATAACCGGCGTCATTAAGCATAATCCCCTCGTCCGCGCCGTATTTTACGGTTTCTATTTTCGCCAAGACGTTATTGAGGTAATTCAGGGATTTTATCTGTGAATTTATGCAGTCCGGCCGGTTGCGCCTTGTGGCACAGGTAACTACAACCAATCCTTTTTCATACTTTTCCTTAGCATAAAGCGCAATCTTATCAGCCATGATTACGATGGTCGGCTTATTACATTTACGCGGATCCAGACCGAAATCACCCGCTCCGCGGCTGACCACAAGGCGTATATAGATGTCTTTCTCGCCGCTGCGGCGGCAGGTTTCAACCACGGCTTTTTCCATCTCTTCGATGGTCATGGGAATATTTATCATCAATGAATTTGCGGAATGGAACAGCCTCACAATATGTTCATGAAGCTTGAAGACACGTCCGTTATAGGCGCGGATGCCTTCAAAAATCCCGTCACCGTATAAAAACCCGTGGTCGTATGCAGTGATAATGGCATCTTCTCTTTTCGCCACATATTTCCCGTTTAAGTAAATAGATATCCCCATGATTCGTCTCCTTCCTATTTTATTTCAGCAAATTAGATGCAATCACAAGTCGCTGTATTTCTGAAGTGCCCTCGTAGATTTCTGTAATCCTGGCGTCGCGGTAAAATCTTTCCATCGGGTAATCCTTGGTATAGCCGTAACCGCCGTGAACCTGAATTCCCTTGTGTGTAGCGCGCGTGGCAGCCTCGGAGGCGTAAAGCTTGGCCATGGCCGCTTCCTTGGAGTATTTCTCTTTTTTGTCTTTCAGTGAAGCCGCCCGCCAGGTTAAAAGGCGCGCCGCGTCTATCTCCGTGGCCATATCGGCTATCATCCACTGGATTGCCTGCAAGTCTGCGATAGGCTTGCCGAATTGTTTGCGCTCCTTGGCATATTTAATGGATTCCTCCAGCGCCGCCCGGGCGATGCCGATCGCCTGAGAAGCAATCCCAATACGCCCCCCGTCAAGCGTAGCAAGTGCAATCTTAAATCCACTGCCCAGTTCGCCCAAAAGGTTTTCTTTGGGGATGCGGCAGTTATCAAATATAAGTTCGGTCGTGGATGAGGCATTAATGCCGAGTTTCTTCTCGGCTTTACCCACACTGAAACCGGGTGACCCTTTTTCCACGATAAACGCACTGATGCCTTTATACCCTTTTTCCTTGTCCGTAATGGCAATGACTATGGCGATTTCCGCCTGCCCGCCGTTTGTGATGAAAAGTTTGGTGCCGTTTAAAACCCATTCATTGCCTTTAAGTTCGGCAATCGTTTTTAGGCTTGCCGCATCAGAACCGGCTCCGGGCTCGGTCAATCCCAAACAGCCCAGTTTTTTCCCGCTTGCCATGGGCTTAAGAAATTTCAGCTTCTGTTCTTCGGTGCCGAAGTTATATATAGGATCGCATGCCAGTGAACTGTGCGCGGAAACGATTACGCCGGTTGCGCCGCAGGCGCGGGAGATTTCCTCCACGACAATAGAATAAGAAAGATAATCCATTCCGGCACCGCCGTATTTTTCCGGGAAGGCCACGCCCATAAACCCAAGTTCAGACATCTGGGCGACTAATTCAGCGGGATATCTTGAAGTGGCGTCTAAATCTGCGGCTATGGGTTTAACCTGGTTCTCGGCAAAATCGCGGGCGGTATCGCGGACAAGTTTTTGTTCTTCAGTCAGTTGAAAGTCCATTAGCCCCTCTCTGAAGATTAATGTCTGTTACTGTTTATTCAACGATTTTATTATACCTTATTTTTCAACGGGGTCAAGATAATCAGAAAAAATCAGCTGATTGAATTTAATACAACGGTGCAACGCCGATGGTCACCTTCAATTCAATCTCTTTGCCGTACCTCAAGACTTTAACGGGAATCTCATCCCCTGCTTTGCAGCCCCTGATTACCTCTACCAGTTCCTCCACGCTCTTTACCGGCTGGTTATTAAACGATACAATAACATCATCCGCCTTTAACCCGGCTTTTTCCGCCGGATAATCCTTATAAACGAGCTCAATCTTGACGCCTACCACGCCTTTTTCGTTATACGGCTTAAGCTGGACGCCGATAAAAGGCCTCGGTATTTCCAACGCCTGCCTGAATTGTTCTATGTTTTTATCTCCCCATTCGCTAACATTAGTCACGCCTGATTCTTTCGTGATTTGGACAAAGCGTTCTATTAGTTTCGGGTCGCGCTTGCCATGTGGAGCCAGCACAAGCTGGGCGTATATCAAGGGAAGCCGTGCCAGCCTTACCCTCTTGGCAATCTCCTCATTATCCACCAACTCTTCCGCCTCGTCAAAACATTCCACCGCGGAGTTTATGACATCCTCCGTAAGATGTCCGGAAGATGGCGGGGAAAATATACCCAGATGGATATTATCCTTTTTCACCTTGTCGTGTATCAGGTCGAAATACTTGCGGATAGCAGGAGCGGACTTACCGTAATAAACATCCATGAATTCATTTATCGCCTTTTGGGCATCATATTCCGGATTCCACAATAATTTCGCCAGCACATAGGCGCGCAGTTCGGCAAACTCACCTCCCCCTCCTTCGGAATAATTGCCTTCTTCAAATATACCTTTGACATTATTGGAGGTAAACAGCCTGGTATTTGGAGCGAGTGACGCGAAATTTGGGAATGGCATAACGTAATGGGTGAAATTGGTGACGTAATCCCAGATATAAAGCCGGTTGCATATTTTAGCCCAGGCTTTAAGGTCATTGACAAACGCGGCATTTTCCGGGCAGGAATCAAGCGGGTGAGTAAAACAGCACTCGATGGAACACAGACGCACGATGACATTATGGCGCGGCTTTATATTCTTGGGAGGCGTACGGCTGTATTGATACGCCAGGGTATCTATTGCCACATCCGGGTATTCATTTTCTATCGCTTCAGCAACTTTATTGACGAAACTAACAATCGTTCCGGCCGGTGAGCCTTCGTTTTCATCTATGGCAAGGCAGTTGGCACACTGGCACCAACCGCCGGAATCGTTCTGGGAAACGGAAACGATATTCACGCCCGGATTCGCCTTCAACCATTCCTCGACCTTTTCTATGGTCAGTTTCAGTACATCCGGATTGGTCAGGCACAACTGACCGCTTTCAAAGAAGCGCTTTCCGTTCAACTCTGAATAATATTCTGGATGCTTTTCGAAATATTCTTGCGGCGGCAGTATGGCGTAAAAGCTATGGACGAATGGATAATAAGTTATCTTCCCGCCCCGCTGGTTATCTAACCCGGCGCGGGAGCTGTTCATCCGATTGCGCGCCGCCCAATCGCCGTCAAAGGCATCCGTGTAAAAAGGCTCGCGGTATTCAAGCGCCGGCACCATGGAAATATCCATCGGCGCTAATTTTAAATTCGGCTGCTTAGGTATGCGGCTGACTTTGGAGGAAAACCAGCGGCAACCGAGATAATCTTCCAGTAATGTATAAACCCCGTACATGGTTCCGCGCAATCTGCCGCCGGCAATCACTAGGTAATTGCCGAATGTCTTAATGGCAAAGCCCTCATGTCCCAGCTTGCCAAAATCTATCTGGATACCCAGCTTTTTCAGGTGTTCATTTGCCCCTAAAATAATTTCATGTTCTCCCAGTGGTTGCTCATCGGTAATGACAGGAAAATCGGCGCCGGAGATTTCCTTAAGAAACTTGGCCAGTTCCACCGCCGCATGCCTTTCCGAATCAGATGCGTTAACAGCTGTTACTATCACGTAATCCGTCTTATTATTACGGACGAACGTGATATCACCGGCTCCCCTGCCAACGGATTGTCCGTTGCAACCGGCAAAAAGCAAAAGGGAAAGAAAGACTAATTTTATTATCTTCATGATGTTTTCCTTTCGATATGGCAGGATTGATTGCTCCATTATAACACAAAACGGTAACACATAAACGCCTCAGCCGCCTCAACGGATATCTCCCTGCCGCGTAATTTGACCAGTGTTTCCAGCGTATCCAAGCTGCAATGGTGCAGGCATGGCTTAAGCTGCGATTTATGGAATGATAACGCCTTTAATTTCTTATCAAGGTGCTTTGAAATATCAACGTAGAAATTGGGATGGAATTTTTCCCTTTCAACGTTCCAGAAAAGCGTGGGATTGTCATAAGCCAAGACGATGCCCGGGAAATACTTCATCTCCGGCAGGTGCGGACGGCAGGCGGTAAAGCCGGCATGGAAAACCGCATAGTGATCCTGGTTATAGGATATCGCCGGCAGGGCGACCATGGTCGGTTTTATTCGGTCTATGGAGACCTTGCTTTCCCGCTCGATCTTGGCAATCAAATCGCGCCGCGGCATCGCGTCCAGACGCATGTGTTTTTCCGTATCGTCGAAAACTATATCATAGCCATCCACTTTCAAAAAAGCGGCGGTTTTAATGAACTCGGACCGGCGGGTATCCCTGGAAACAATATCGCGCTTGCCGTTATAATGTTTCAAATCGCCGATGGACATTATCATGATGTATACCTTGCCCCCTAAAGCCTTAATCTTGGCAATGGTGCCGGCGCAGCCGAATGCCTCGTCATCCGCATGCGGCGAAACCACCAGCAATGTCTGCCCCGCTAAAAACTTGTCGCTGATGTTATGATAATTCATATTATTCCTTTAAAATAATCTTACAATAACCTGCCAGACGGTCACACCTATCAAACCTGCTCCGGCAAGTGATATAGCTACCCAGAAAACAAGCCTTGATTTTTCCGCTTCAGTTTCCGCAGTTTTTATTTTACCCTCCTTGAAACCGGGCTGGGCTTGCTGGAGCCACTTAAATTCATCCTGCTTCTGACCGAGCTCGGCGGCAGTCAGCCCGATTGAGTTTTTCGTGCTTTCCATAAGCTGGTTATACTG
The DNA here is from genome assembly GCA_016207825.1 of Planctomycetota bacterium. Taxonomy (NCBI): domain Bacteria; kingdom Pseudomonadati; phylum Planctomycetota; species Planctomycetota bacterium. The sequence continues at coordinate 34,368 of JACQZI010000022.1, forward strand.
GTCTATGCTCGTCTTAAACTGCGTGATTAAACCTTTACCCTGGATAACCTGCATATCCTTATCGTTGACATCGCGTTCGAGCCTCCGCAAGGCACCGGAAAGCATATCCCATTTGTTCTTGGCTTCTTTGTATACAATCTTCAATTTAGCCTCTTCAGCCTGCAAGGCGCGCAGTGTTCCGTTCTGCACCGGAATCTCGCGCAGCAATTCCGCCAGTTTTTTCTGGTATTGATTGACCGTATCCTGCGCCTGTTTTATCTCGACCCAAATCTTTTTAACCTCCTCCTGCTGCCTGGGCACAACCGACTCGCTCAGCTCTTTAATAGCTTTAGCCAGTGATTCTTTTTCCTTGGTCTTGGTATTAATCCTTTCCTCAATGGTAACACGCTCATCAATAAGTTTCTGGAAAAGCGTTTTCTGCTCCTCCAACCTCTTTTCCATGCTTTTCACATAGCCGAATGTTTCCTGGTATTTCGCATTAACCGGTGCATGGTCCTTTTCTACGCGCAGGAGTATTTCCTGATGCTTTTTGAATTCCGCCTGGACCGGAGCCAGTTCCTCATCGACTTTTTTCAACTGCGCCTGAACTTTGGGTAGTTCGATTTCCTCCAAACGCTTGATTTCAACGGGGTATTTACTTTTCTGTTCGGATTTCTCTTTCGCCTGGACTTCCAGGCGGCCGGTTTCCTCGATGATTTTGCGCTGCTCGTCTTTCTTTACCGTCAACTGCGCCTCCATCGTTTCCTGTTTCTTCTTTAACTCGTTATAACGCTTCTCCAATGGCACAATCTGCTTCGTTGTTTCCTGGATATTCTTCTGGAACTCGAATACTTTCAGGTTTGCATTGGTTATATCATCGCTGATTCGTTTGAGCTGCTCCTGCATTTTAGCCAGCTCGTTATGCTCCAGGTTTTCGGCCTTCCGGATAAACTCATTCTTTTGAGCAGTCTTATCCCTAAGCTCACTCTTTAAATATTCGAGCTCGGCATTCAATTTCCCGAGTTTCTTATCGGATTCATCTATCTTCTGCTCGAAAAAAGGTATCTTCTTGGAAGCTTCGCTAAGCTTATTTTTCGCAGATACGATTTCATCGTTTAAGTTATCCAGCGTTTTCCGGCGTTCGTCCAGTTCGTCCTGGGCGCGGAAAACCATTGCCTCCGTTTCCTTCAGCTTCTCAGACCGCGATACAACTTCTGTTTCATGGAAAATCTTGACTTTCTCCTGGATATCATTCTTTTCGTTTCCTACAACCTGTATTTTCCTGTCGAGCTCCCGAAGGGCCTCCTGTTGTTTTTTATACTCCTCTTTCTGGAAATTCAACTTCGTTTCCAGTTCCTTTGCATTTGCCAGCAATGACTCTTGCTTCTTAAACAACTGCTTCACTTCGTTGGTTTCGGAATCGTGCAACAACTGCTTCCGGGAACTTTCCAGTTCAGCATGTTTTAAGCGGTCGCCAAGCTCATTAATCTTTTGCTGCAGGGATATTTCTGTTTCCTGGGAAGCCTTCACCTTCGCCTCCACAGCCTGCTTTTCTTTGCCCACTGCATCTATTTTCCGGTCAAGCGTATTTATCTCTTCTTCCAGCTTTTTAGACTGCTCTTTCTGGGAATTCAGCTCCGTTTCCAATTCGGCTATCTTCTCCACCGACGAATCCTGCACCTGGATAAGCCTCTTCAATTCATCGCTCTGGGCAGCAAGAGAAAATTCCTTACCGGAGAGCGCCCCTTCCCTGTTTTTAAACTGCTCGGCCAGATCGCTCAAGCTGCGCTGCAAAGATGCTTCGGATTCGGAAGAAAGCTTATTGAGATTTGACAGGTGTTCTTTTTTACTGGTATGCAACTGGTCTTTTAAATTCTGGTTTTCCTCACGGAGTTTTTGAAGCTCCTTTTCCAACTTTTCAGAGCCGGTCGAACTCGATGAACGTGACTTTCGCGGAGCCATTAGCCTCACCTTCTTTAAACTCGCATCAATAAGTGACACTATAAAACTATCATCAGGTTCGGTCAATATAATTTCGCCATTCTATATTAAACCGATTGGCTATCACCTACTGTTAATACTATAATCCGTGTGTCTCCTTTAGGGGGCTATCCCCCGGAAAGTATTGACGTTCCGGAGAATGCCGGGATACATTCCATAACAATTTGTGCGTCCCGCCTTCGGCGGGACCACCGATAAATACCGGGATATTATATATTCTCTCTCTATATATAAACAGTTCAGGAAACGTCCCTGTTTTTGACGATAATAGGATATATGTACCTGGGATATTGGGGATTTAAAGAAAAGCCGTTTGAAAATACGCCTGACCCGCGCTTTTTCTATGCCACTCCCAAGCACGAGGAAGCGCTGATGAGGATGTTTTATTCCGTTACGGAACGCAAACCCGCCGCCATGCTCTCCGGTGAATACGGCAGCGGCAAGACCCTGCTTACCCGCGTCATAACCTCCAAACTCCTGAACGACAACAGCAATTATAACGTCGCCATAATAATAAATCCCGATATAACCTCGGATGAACTGCTGGAGGAAATAATCTACCAGCTGGGCAAAACCCCGATGGTCAATAACAAGAAGAACGAACTTCTGCGGGAGCTGAATTCCCTGCTTTATGCCACCAGCCGCAGGGGAAAACACACGGTCGTCATCATAGACGAAGCACAGGCAATCAAGGATGAAAAAACCCTCGAAGAATTGAGGCTACTCCTTAATTTCCAGCTGAATGACCGGTTTCTGCTGACCCTGCTTTTATTCGGCCAGCCGGAATTGCGCGACAAGGTCTCCCATCTTAAGCAGTTTGAACAAAGAATCGCCTTGCGTTACCACCTGAGCAATCTCTCGTCAGAGGAAACGAACGGGTATATAACATACCGCTGCCGTGTTGCCGGCGCCCAGCATGATATATTCACTCCTGAAGCATGCCATCTAGTTAACTTCCGCACCGGCGGAATCCCCAGAATGATCAACACCGTCTGCGATACGGCCCTCTTGGTCGGAATGAATAAAGGCGCAAACGAAATAGACTCCGGTATCGTGGAAGGCGTCTTGAAAGATTTGCAGTTATTGACAGAAGCTTCGGCTTAATGTATAATGCCACAAAAACCGGCTTAAGGTTAAAAATATGGTGCGTTTCTCAGATATTTTCAAGAAGAAAAATGAGGCTCCTGATACGAAGCCTCTCCCTGCCCAAACTCAACCTTTACCTCAATCGCCGCCTACACCTGAACCTAAACCTGAGCAACCTAAATCTTCTTCTCAACCTCAACCTCCTCCTTCAACTCCTTCAATTCCACAGCGCATCAGGGTAATAAGGGTGGATAAGAATGCGCTGGAAAATACCGACACCAAGCGTCGGGAGGCTGGTGCACCGGCTAAACTCCGTGAGAATATTAAAAGTAAGGAAGAGATTATTCCGGCGACAAAAGACGGGGAGAAAAACACCCCGGTAAGTTTTGCCAAGGCAATGTTCCAGCCGCCGCAAACACCTACAACCCCGAAAACAAATTATCCGCCGGCAGACGGCATCAGCCTGGCAGAAATCGTCAGGCAGCGCGATGCGGCAAAACCGGAACTCGCCGGACAGTTGTATAATGAAGCATGCGATAATATCAATAAAATAATAACGCAAGTAAAAAAGACGGATGATTTCGTTAAAAGCTATTATGACGAATTGGCGAAAACGACAAACGAAATAATCAAGCTAATCTTTTCCGAGAACCAAAATCTGCTGGACATGGCTTACCGGTATTCACCCGAGGAATACATGAAATACCACCTAACCAATGCCGGAATCATTTCGCTCTATCTGGGGCGAGAAATGGGCTATGAAAAAGTGGAGCTTACGGAACTGGGCATGCTCTCATTTCTCCACGAACTGGAAATAACCGAAGCTTCGGCCGAATCTGGAGAAAACCCTGATGTCAAACTGCCCATTAAAGTAAGATTGTTCTTATTGCAAAAGATGTATGCGCGTTATGCCCTGCCGGCCTCAGTGAAAACAGGCTATGAACTCGAGGACTACATTAAAATCATCCAACTGGCGGATATTTACGAAACGCTCTGCCGCCCGTCGCCTTATCGCAAAGGCAAACTTCCCCAGATCGTCATAAAAGAACTCATTGAAGCGGGCGAGGTTGATAAAGCCTTGCTGAAAACGCTGATAAAACTTGTCGGCATATACCCGGCAGGAACCTGGGTCCGCCTAAGCACCAACGAAATCGGGCAGGTAACCTGCGTCAACCGGAAATACCCTTTAAGGCCCGTCGTCAGCATCATCATAGATGAAAGTAAAAGGCAAATAGCACAGCCAAAAACTCTTGACTTATCCTCAAACCAGAATGTATATATACAAAGCGCGCTGACAGAGGATGAGTTGAGAGACCATCCTGAGAAATAAACTTCTCTTGTCACTCTGACCCCGAAGGCATTCGTGGAAAGAGTCTATTAACAAGATTCTTCGCTCCCGCAAAGCGAGACTCAGAATGACAGCGTCTTACGCATTTACAAAATATCTCTTAGGAGAGGCTAAATGAAAAAAATCAAACTGTGGCTTAAGGCAGTCCGCGCTCCATTCTTCACCGCGACCATCGTCCCGGTAATACTCGGAAGCATCATCGCCTGGTACGCCGCGCACACCTTCAACTGGTTCTATTTCTGGCTGACCATGCTGGGAATAGTTCTATGCCATAGCGGCACGAATCTGGCAAACGATTACTTCGACCATACCAGCCGAAATGATTGGGTGAACAAGACCCCCACCCCGTTTTCCGGCGGCAGCCGGATGATACAGGATAATCTCATCCCGGCAAAACAGATTCTAGCCGCCTCTCTCCTTTCATTTGCATTAGCGGCTGCCATCGGGTTGTATCTTAATTATGTTACAGGCGGAAAAATAATTCTCGCCATAGGCGTCATCGGGATAGCGCTGGGGTTTTTCTATACGGCATCGCCCTTAAGGCTGGGCTACCGCGGATTCGGCTTCGGTGAGTTCGCCACAGGCATGGGATTCGGTCCGCTTGTTGTGGTCGGCGCTTATTTTGTCCAGACCCAAAAGCTGGATTGGCTCCCTTTATGGGCGTCTATCCCGGTCGGGATACTGATTGCTTTAGTCCTTTACATCAATGAATTCCCGGATTATGATGCCGATAAAGAGGTGAATAAAAGAACGCTTCCGGTCGTGTTGGGCAAGCGAAAAGCGGCCGTGCTTTATTACATATTAATAGCGCTCACATATTTATGGATAATCGGCGGCGTGGTGTTGAAAACATTCCCGATACTCTCGCTTTTGACCCTGCTCACTTTGCCGGTCGCGATTAAGGCGATAAGGACGCTTTCCAGGAATTATGAAAAAGTGTATGAGCTCATGCCGGCAAATGCGGCGACGATTGTCCTTCATTTAACTTTTGGAATTATCTTGAGTCTTGGTTTTTTTTTGCATAAACTACTCATTAACTAATAACTTGTAACCTGTGACTTGTAACTTTGAAATGGTAGAACAAATACTCGTTGTCCCGCGTGAAAAGCTCTTTGGCGGAAAAGACATCCCCTACGGATTCGGTAACACGGATTTGGAAGGGCTGATTAAGCGAATCTACGCCAACGCCTATTTCATCGACCGGCCAAAGGCGGAAAACGACCCTTCCCTAAAACAAATTATTCCCTATATCATGTTCACCTATCAGGATAAAATCTATACCCTACACCGCCAAGCTACGCAGACGGAAAAGAGATTGCATAATAAATATTCGATTGGAGTTGGGGGACATATCAACCCAATTATCAATGAGCAAGGAGCAATGAATAAAGAGCAGATTGATGGGATGATTGAGAACGGCTTGGAGAGGGAACTGCACGAAGAGCTCTCGGTCAAGTGCCCATATAAATACAAGCTCGTCGGGTATCTGAATGACGACACCAATGACGTCGGCAAGGTCCATTTCGGGATGGTGTATCGTTTGGAGGTTGAGGATGACGCTAAGGTAGAGGTGGCGGAAAAGGATATGATGGTCGGCGAGTTCTTGAAGCCGCTGGAAATAGAGAAATTATATCCCACCCTTGAGACCTGGTCGCAAATCGTATTCACCGCGCACAAGAACAGGTTAATCTAATAGTAAGCGGATTTAGCGGATTACGCGGAAAAAATAAAGCTTTTGTAAGGAATCCAGGAAAACATGAAAAAATTGTTATCATTAATGTTTATATTAATTGTTGTATTAATAATTCTTATAACCATCTCATTCATTTTCCCTCTTAAATCACAGAAAAGCGAGGGCGCAATATGGTGTCAAGATAACTTGCGCAAACATCTCTATGAGGGGATGTTAAAGTATGTCCAAACAATAAATTATGGGAATTACCCAAGCCTGCGTGGTGAACAATTTTGGGAGGCATTAAGAGAATTTCCATCAAGAGACAAATCAATATATCAGAATCGCGAGCGCGAAGCTGGATATTTTGTTTGTCCTGAAAGAGGTGGCTGTGGAGAATACGGATACTGCCAATATCGCGGTCCAAACTACCATATAACGAATGAAACTCCTAAAACGCTTCCAATTGCCGCTGATAAATATCCACATAAAGACGGTGGCGTTTCTGTGCTTTACTTGGATGGAACGGTCAAATTTGTTTATCCTAAGGATGAAGCTTGGGAACAGGCAAATAAATACCTAACAGGTAATGAGTCAGACTAATAACATGAATAATTCTGACTATATAAAAAGAATAAATCCGTGTAATCTGTGGCTGGTATAAATATGACCGTATCTGATTACATCGCCAAAAAGCGGGAGGAAAAGAAGTCAGAAGGCATTTACTTAGGCCTATTGGGAATACTATTCTTGCCCATTACCTTCATCTTTGCCAACTTAATCTATTTCTATATTGCATTGCACTTCCTGCCTATCAGCGCCTTTAAAGACCTCGGCTGGATTATCGCAAACATCGTTGCAACCGTAATCATAGTTATCGATGTTATCTGGCACCCTGAAGAAGACTGGGTACGGGTTAAATTTTATTTATCAGGCGTCTTTAAACACGTCTCCGACCCCGTTGCCACACGGTTTATATGGCAGGACGGCAATTGGGGAGAATTGTATTTGGGATTTGAAAAAGGCGTGTTCGGAGGGATGCCTTACATGACCGCAGTAAGCGACCCGGTAAATATTTATTCTCAGATTAGACGCATTGCCAATGGCTTCGGCAATTTTATATTAGGCGGTCCGCGCTTATTAAAGCGAAGCGTCGCGGCCTTGTGGTTGCGTTCCAAGCTGGATGACAACATGGTGTTAAGGCTCCAAAACTTTATAACCAGGCTGAAAGGACTGGGTGAGGAATACACCCTGCGCAAAGGGGAGAAATTAGCCGCTGTTATTAACGATTGGCAAATACTGCCGCTGGCGATTGAATTGGGATTGGTCGGAATGACCACCAAAAAAGATACGGGCGATTACGTCATCAGCACCATGCCGGAAATAGATTAGCAACAGAACTTTACCGAAAAGTAGTGTCATGACATCCCTTTAATAGACAGAAAGGATAATTTCTTCTCTTATATAGGACAGCCACAGCCCAAAACGCATATATTGAGAACAGGAATGAATATATTGAGTTTTATGGGGGGGGTATCTACTCCCCCCATCTGTTATCTATATATCCCATGAAAATAGCCCTATCACCTGCCTGACGAATGTTCTACTATCCCTTGACGTATGTTGTACTAACTCTAGACGCGCGTTCTGCTACCCCTTGACGAACGTAGCACTGCCCCTTGACGAATCGGGTACTCATACTCGACGCATCGGGTACCCACCCTTGGCGAATCGGATACCGATACTTGACGAATCGGGTACTACCCCTTAACGAATCGGGTGCCCACACTTGACGAATCGGGTGCTCATACTTGACGCATCGGGTACTGCTCCTTGACGAATCGTGTGCCCACACTTGACGAATCGGGTACTCACACCTGACGAATCGGGTACAACCTCTTAACGAATCGGGTATATATACATAGGAAAATTTATACATCCCCTGCGGAAAAAATTGATTTGGGAAAAGTATCTATAGTTATGAGCATAGCAACGATTACCCACCCCATGGCAGGGAGTAGATAAGAGAATATATGTGAGGATGGTCACTATTTAAATTAGGATAAATCCGCTTAATCCACCCCCTACCTACGGTGGGGACTCCCTATCGTTCGGGTGTCCCCGAATCCCGCAAAGCGGGAGGAGCGGGGCTTATATCACTTAGGAACGGATGAAGTGCTTCATCTTGGATGGTATCACTAACGATAACTCGACAAAGCCCATATACTTGCCCTTTTGGAACCAAGGCGACTGGTAAATAAGTTTTTTTACGCCCTTTTTCTCTATGGTATAAGCGTTAAACTTTTTATCCTTAAGCATTTTAGCGAGTTTCTTTCTTGCCGGTTCGGGATGGCATTCTAAAACGCTCTTCCCGATGAGTTTGGCGCCCCCATAACGCGACCATGTCTGGGCGGATTTCGCGTTCATATAGAGAATCTTACCGGCCTTATCGCAGACCGTAACAGCACCGGAAAAGTCGCTGAGCCAATCGGGCATTTTCATCATTAGTTCAAATGTTCAATTGTTTAATAGTTCAATAGAGTTATTTTCCCCACTCGCTTTCGTTTATATGAGGGAAAGAACCTGAGAGTTCGCATCGTTTCTGCTTGGGAAGTACTTTTTTGCAAACCGGGCATTTTTCCTCGGAAAGCTCTTTTTCCGGGTCGCATTTCATACATTTATAATATATTATCACCCTGGAATAAACAATATCACAGACTTCCAGGTTCTTTTTGCATTTCGGGCAGGGCGAAGTGTTCTTAAAGTAAAGCTCATCCGGATGCTGGGGACAATAATAAACCTTCTTGACGCAAACCGACTCTTTTTTTACCTCGCACTGGCAGGAAAAGCATTTACCATCAACCGTTAATTCAGCCGGCACTATTTTTTTACTGTTGCATTCCGGGCATTTCCTCTTAGCATCTCTATCAAGGAAAAACAGCTTCTTGCAATCCGGGCATCTATAGCCCATTAATATCTTATTGCAGGCCGGGCAAAAGGGCAATGATTCCACCTTGTTGCAATCACAGGGCGTTTTCCCCTTGATTGTCTTAATCCGCAAATCGTCCAGCCATTTGACAGCATCTTCCCCCACTTCTTTAGCCGGCATCTGGTGAGTGCCGGGAAAGACCTTGAGCATTACCGGAATTTTCTTCTTCTTTAAGGCTTCTTCCGCCTGTTCCATTTCCTTGCGGTTAAAACAGGTTTCGCCGCAACACAGCCAGTAAGCCATATCGGGCAGGTTATAATTATCCGCGGAGAAAATGCCGCCTATGGCGATATGGCCTTTCGCCTTAAAGCCCGCGGCAACCATGGTCGCCACACGCGAACCGCCGGAAAAGCCGGAAACGCAAATCCAATCCTGATCGCAGGAGAACCTCTTTTGCGCATCCTTGAACATGGCATTGATGGCGTCTGTCTGCATGGGCCCGTTTTTGGAGTCGTTGGAGGCGACGACTATCCAACCGGCTTTTTCGCAGGCAGTCCGGTAAAATTCCACAAAATACAATCCATTCCCGTCCGGCGCGAAGCAATACAGAATAGGATATTTCTCTTTGGGATTATATTTCTTAGGGAGATAACAGGCATAGGAATGGTTGGGGCTTTCCTTGCAGGCTATTTTTTTATGTATCTCACCGGGTTTTATGGTCTCTTCTTCTCCGGATGCAAAGTGTATACCGGATGAAAACAAGATGCCGGCAAGAACCATTAGCGGGATTACCGAATAGAACCAATATATTCTTTTCATACTACTTTAGCCACCAAGACACGGAGCACCAGCGACGTCCCCGAAGCCGTAGGCGTAGGTGGGACTGAAGACGCCAAGTTACTAATTTATTCTCTGTGAACTCTGTGCCTTCGTGGTTAATTACACATTAAATCTGTTTTACACTACAATAATCACTTTTCCTTGTTTTGTAGTGTATTTATCAGTTCTTTCTCCTTGGCTTTCTCCAATCCCATGATAATCTTTTTCTGCCATTTTTGGGGGATGGAGTTGAATACCGATCTGATAACCTTTATTTCACCTTTCTTGATAAGCGCCCGTAAAACCTCAAGGGCGATATTCCTGTCCTTTTGGGCTTTATCCTCTTTGGTCCGCCTTTGGAAGATAATTAACTTATGCAGGGCAAAGTTAGCCGGATGCGGCAGGGTCAAATAGAAGTTTTCCACTTTCACCCTGATGGTATTATCCGTCAGGAAGCTAAGGAACCTCAAAGCCGTGGCGTTTATCCCCAGTTTTGGAATCGGATAGGGCTTATCCATGCCTTTCCCCTTTTCCGGCACCAAGAATTCTATCAATAATTCAGGATGGGTTAATTTGATATAGCCCTTACTGCCTTTGAAGTCAGTCACAAACCCCAAACCGCTCAATAATTCAGGGATATCAATCTTACCCTCCGACCTAATCGGGAGTGAAACCAGAAAATCAATATCCCGCGTTTTAATAAAGGGGAGATAGTCAACAGTATTAAAATAGTCACGGTAAAAATAGGCGCACCAGCTCCCGATAAGGATTAAATAAGGCAATGCCGCCCCTTTATCCAATGTCTTTAACACTTCGATACAGATTTTATACTGATTCTTTTCCACGAAGTGCTCTCTTTAAGAATTTAATCTGCTTTTTCACCTGAGACAAGGATTTTTTATACCGGTTAAGCTTCTTTTTCTGCTCCGGGTAGGACTTTTTTATTTTATCAGGATCCGCACCCTGATAGATAAACCTGACCTTTTTGCCTTCCCTTCTGGCTAAATAATAATAATATTTTTTTCCTATCTTTTTCCTTACAAGGCATCCTTTAACCTTATCGATTTCCTCTTTATAGCGTTTAACCATCCTGACAGAATTACCGAGCTCTTCCTTTAAGACGCCTTTGATTACGCCCATATACATCTCCTATTACCAAACATAAGTTGAGTATTATTGTATATTGTTTGGTAAAGAATAGCAACATATTTATTACCTAACAAAACCGTTCTATTTCAAACAATTGTTTGGTAATTGATTTCAAGGAGCGGTTACCTAACAAGCATCAAAGAGATATAATTTGTTTGGCAACAACCCTGTTCCGTTTATATCCAGTGTTTTAGCCTCGTCCAAGTCTCGTTAAAGTCCCTGTTAAACATTGAATCGAATATTCAGGATATCGCCGTCTTCAACGAGATAGTCCTTGCCCTTCAAATACGCCTTGCCGGCGGCGCTGACTTTTTCCTCGCTCCCCAACGCGTTCAAATCCGCGTACTTCATCACCTCGGCGCGGATAAATCCCTTTTCCAAATCCGTATGGATTGCCCCGGCCGCTGCCGGAGCCAGTGTATTCGCTTTTATCGTCCACTGCCTTACTTCGTCTTTGCCGACCGTAAAGAAGGAAATTAGATTTAACGCCTTGAGGCACACTCTTTTCAAACGGTCGACTGCCGGCTCGTTAATGCCCAGAGAACCCAAAAACTCCTTGCGCTCGGCTTCGGTCTCCAGCTTTGCTATCTCCGATTCCACCTTGGCAGAGACCTTGATAAAATGTATTTTTAGATTGCTGAACTCTTTTTCTAGCGTCTCTTCCTCACCTTTGGCTCCCAACGCCTCTTCCGAGACATTGAGGACGATAATCAGTTCCTTCAGTGTAATCAACTGGTAATTAATGATAATTTTGCGCTCTTCCGGAGTGAATGAATAAAGCCTTAAGGGCTTGCCCTCTTCCAGCCACGCCTTTATCTTAAGCAAGAACTCCTTTTCCTTTATGAGCTGTTCTTCCTTAGTGCGCTTGGTTTCCTTATCAATCCTCTCAATGCGCTTTTCCGCGAACATCAGGTCGCAGAGAATCAGTTCCGAATTCACCTCGGCAATATCGCGCTTGGGGTCAACCGAGCCTTCGACGTGGTAAACCGAATCGTCCTTAAAAGCCCTGACCACGTGGCATAAGGCGTCCACCGTGCTTAAGACGCGGATGGATTCGCTCTTACTGGCAAATCCTTTTTCCAGGTTCGGCAGGAGTTCCACATTGATTCTGGCGCGGACGAGTTTCTTGGGCTGGTAAAGGTTTGCCAGCCAGTCAAAGCGCGGGTCGCCTATTTCTGCGATGCCGGCAACGGCTTTCCCTGCCAGCAAATCGTGTTCAGAAGGATGCGCGCGGGTAATCAGCTCGAAAAGCGTCTTTTTGCCCACCTGCGGCAGACCTATCAATCCTATTTTCATATTATCGGTTCTCTCTTATAATAGTTTTTCTCGTGGAAGCGCTTTCGCGGATTAAAGCGCTCGCTTGCCGCATCAGGCGGATGGGAAATCGGCAGTGATTTCCTGATGATTCTTTCTATCTCGTGGACATCCGGAATCTGGTTAGGCAGCGCAAAGGAAATGGCGTGCCCTTTGTGACCGGCGCGCGCCGTCCGGCCGATGCGGTGGACGTAATTGCCTTTGTCATCCGGCAGGTCGAAATTCACCACGAGCTCTATTCCCATGACGTCAATTCCCCGCGCGGCGATATCCGTCGCCACGAGGACCTTGTATTTGCCTGACTTAAATCCTTCCAAGGCTTCCCGGCGCTGCGCCAGCGAGCGGTCGGAATGCATGGCCGCGGCGGTGAATCCCATATTATTTATTTCCCGCGCAATCCGGTTGCAATGGTGCTTCATGCGGGAGAACAAGAGAACCGAGCCGGGATACTTGCCGAGTATTTTACTCAGGAGCCGGAGCTTAAATTCCCGCTTGACGATATAGACTTCCTGGGTGACGCTTTCCACGGTCGTGCCCGGCGGCGCGATTTCCACGGAGATAGGCAGTTTCATATAGCGAGAGGCAACCCGCATAATCTCTTTATCCATAGTGGCGGAAAAGAGCATGGTCTGCTTTTTCTTGGGCACCTGCGCGGCGATTCTTTCCACCTGCGGGGCGAAGCCCATATCAAGCATCCGGTCTGCCTCGTCCAGCACGAACATTATAACATTCCCCAGGTTGACGTTCCGCCGTTCCATATGGTCGAAGAGCCTTCCAGGAGTGGCGACGATGACGCGCGGGTTACGGCGCAAGGCCTGCACCTGCGGAAACATCGAAGCGCCCCCGATAAGGCAGGCGGTCTTTATTCCGAATGGCTGGGCGAGCTGGCAAAAGACCTCGTCTATCTGGAGCGCCAGTTCGCGGGTCGGCGCCAGAACCAGCCCCATCCCCGGTTTCTGGGCGAGCGACTGCACCATGGGAATGGCGAAGGCATGGGTTTTTCCTGTGCCGGTCTGCGCGATGCCGACGACATCCGAGCCGCTTATCGCCAGCGGAATCACCTTCGCCTGTATCGGCGTCGGCGCGGTAAACTTTATGCGCTGCAAAACCTCAAGTATCATGGGCGCGATGCCCAGCCCGAAAAAGCCTCCCGGTGAAACTGCCGGACAGGTGTTCGCCGTATTAGGCGTCTTGTTCATCATTGTGTTTTCTTCTTCCTTGTCCCCTAAAAGCTTTAGGAGAACTGCAATCCCGATACCTTTGTTCGGAATGCCCGGAAGGCCGGGCGCCTTTCTTATCCCGTTCCCTTTGCCTTAAGACAAGCTGGACTGGAATATTTTCTAATTTTAAATCTTTCCTTAAGTGATTGGTAACGAATTTTAGATATTCGTTGTCAAACAGCCTGCGGCTATTGACAAATATGGTAATGGTTAACGGGAGGTTCCCCGTTTGCGTGGCATAATACATCCTGGGAAACTTGCCGGCCTTTGCCTTTGGGTGATACGCGTTCTTTATCTTATCCAGGTATCTATTAAGAAGCGAGGTGGAAATCTTGCGCTTGGACTGCCGGATTAATTCCTGCGCGGTCTTTATGGTCTCCTTGACGTTAAACCCACTCTTGGCGGAAATAAACGAGATGGGCGCGAACTTCAGGCTGGGTAAGTTACGTGAAAGATAATCAATATAATCATCGGGCGTGGTGCCTTCAGGGACAAGGTCCCATTTGTTGATGATGATAATGCAGGGCTTACGGCCTTCAACGAGCGTCTCGGCAATCTTTTTATCCACATCGGAAACCCTTTCCCGGGCGTCAATCAGGAAAAGGATGACATCGGCGCGCTCCATGGCAAATTCCGTGCGCATCCGGCTGAAGACCTCCACGGAATCTTTGGGTTTGGCTTTGCGGCGCAGTCCGGCCGTATCTATGGCGATAAAGACTTCGCCGTCAATCTCAAAGCGGACGTCCACGGAATCGCGCGTGGTGCCGGGAATCTCACTTACAATCATCCGCTCCATTTGGGCGAGGTTATTGACCAGAGTCGATTTGCCTACATTGCGTTTCCCGACGATGGCAACTTTTAAGGGCTCATTTTCTTTTGCTCCATCATCCGGGACAAAGCCCTTGGATTTGATTATCTCGATTATCCTTTCGCGCATGGTATCCAAGCCCCGTTTCTGCAGGGCGGAAAAGAGGATGGGTTCGCCAAGACCGAGGCCGTAAAACTCACCGGCATCGTTTTCCAAGGAGGCCGTATCTGCCTTGTTGATTGCCAGTATCAGGTGGTCATGGTAAGGGCGCACCAGCTTGGCTATTTCCTTGTCCAGCGGCGTTATCCCGTCGCGGATATCCATGAGAAAGAGAAGCACATCCGCCTGCTTGATTGCATGGAGTATCTGAAGGCGCATTTCCTTATCAAAGACACCGAATTTACGGCTTTTGCCCTCCAGCATTTTTGTATCGAGAATGCCTCCGGTATCGGTCAGCTCCAGGCGATAGCCTTCGTGGACGAAGGAACTCGTGACCGAATCCAGGGTCGTGCCGGGAATACCGTCCACAATCGACACCCTCTTTTTCACCAGTGAATTCAATAGCGTAGATTTGCCGACATTCGGCCGGCCGATGATGACAATTCTCGGGCTCTTCATATTTATTTAGTCAGTATTTGCCTATTGCCGGCCTTTTTCTACGGCGAGCTCCAATTTTTTAAGCGTCTCTGGAGGCATGTCGGCGAATTCTATGGCGATATTGTATTCACCAGGATGAAAAAGCCTTTCTACCCTCAACACCCGGCCGGATAAATCCAATTTATTACCGGGAACATCAATTGTCAGCGAAATTATTATGCCCACGGCCAGATGATGCGGGGAATGCATGAGAAGCCCCAGTGTGCTGATATTTACGGTAGTGGCTTTGATAACATCAGCGTTTGTTTTGGCAATCTTTTTATCTTTGACCAGAAGATAAGGCCTGAACTCAACGGGCAGTTTCAGGACATGGCGCTGGGCTTTACGGCGTTCGATTAAATACAGTCTCTGGTTCTTGAATAAATCAAGCAATTCGGCATCGAACTTGCTGCCCTTATCTTTTTCCAGGATTGCAATTGCTTCCTCAACCGGCATTGCCTTTTTATACGGGCGGTCTTCGGCTGCCAGCGCGTCAAAAATATCGGCAATTGCCAGGATTTTCGCCGAGATGCTCATATCACCGTTTTTAAGGCCAAATGGGTATCCCGAGCCATCCAATTTTTCGTGGTGGGAAGAAGCAATATGGGGAATCTCGCGGAGATTCCGGCCGGTGAACATGTTTTCCAATATCTCCCTGGTCTTAAGCGCATGGCTTTTCATTTTCTCGTATTCTTCCGGAGTAAGGCGGCCGGGCTTAAGGAGCACATCGTCCCTGACGGCAATTTTTCCCACATCATGCAAAAGCGCGGCATATTCGAGTGTTTTTAATTCTTCATCATTAAACCCAAGCGCCCTTGCCATATTAAGGGCATAGCGGGCAACGCGCTCGGAATGGCCGGCGGTGGTCGGGTCGCGTGCATCAAGAGTGGCGGTAATGGTTTTCAAGAACTGGCTAAAGGTATATTCCTGCTCGAGATACAGCTGCGCGTTTTCCAAAGCCACGGCAACCTGGGCGGAAAAAGCCATGATAAGCGATTCATCATATTCGTTAAACACGCCCTTTTTCTTGTTCAAGACCTGAAGCGCACCGGTAACCTCGTTCTTGTGGTTAATCAAGGGCGCGCAAAGAATAGACCGGGTCCGGTAACCGGTTTTCTTATCTATTTCCGGATTGAAGCGCGGGTCGTTGTAGGCATCCTTGATGTTAACGACTTCGCGGGTCTGGAAAACATGGCCGGCGATGCCTTTTGCCCAGGGAAATCTTATTTCCGTGATGTCCACGCCTTCGGTAACGCGGCCCCATAATTCCTGTGTATCTTCATCCGCAATAAATATGCTGGAACGCTCGGCCTCCATAACCTCGGTTGCCTTGTGGGCAATCAGGCGAAGCAGGCGGTCTAAATCCTTTTCCAACATCATGGCGTTGGAGATTTCCAAAACCGCTTCCAGGTCTTTTACTTCTTTGCTTTTGCGTTCCATATTCTTAGAAATGTAATCCGAAACCGAACACGCTCATTATGCCGTATAAATTAGTCTTAACGTTCGTCGTATGCTTATTGTAATTCGGGTCTTCAAACATCAAGTGGTCGTTTATCAGGCTGAGCAAACGAAACTCCAAATTAATGCTGAAGCGGCTGCCGAGATAAACATCGCATCCGGTAAATACCTCTTTAAAATTACTATTATCCCAATTGCGGTCATTCTCCAATACAGCCGCGCTGCCCGGTAATTTGGTTACCCTCGAATATTCCAGGCTGGTATAAGCCGGTCCAAATCCGAATCCAACATAAGGCTGGACATTGCTTTCGATAAAAGGCGATATTTTGACGTGGCCGACCAGGCAGGTGCTTTTGGAAAATATCTCGTTCTTTTGGTAAGACACTTTATCGGATAAAAGGGTGGTAATCGTATAACCGCCGTTAAGGTTAAAAAGGTCAATCCCGGCTGAAAACCATTTGCCCATACCGGTTTTGGCGGAAGGGAAAACGGGCACATCGGAAATATTGAGCCCGAACGCCCAGAAGTTTTCGGTCAAGTCCTCTTCCACATCTTTAATCTTATTGACCTTATCGGTAATTTTTACTTCACTGGCGGTGACATCGAAAACCCCGCCCCATAATTTGAGCGAAAAAGAAGTCCGTTCCCGCGGCTCCGGCTCCCCGTATTCGAACCAATAAGGGGAATCTGCATGCAATGATACGATGGCGCTTATCACCAATATAGCCGCCAATATCACGTAAGCAATAAGACTACGGTTCATTTATTTTCTTTCTTCCAGAGTCACGCTGATTTCTGTTTCTTTTCCGTCGCGTAAAACGACCATTTTTATGGTATCGCCGACCTTCTTTTCCATCAGGACTTTTTGGTAATCACCGATTTCTTTTATTTCAGCGCCGTCAATCCTGATAATGACATCGCCTTCTCTTAAACCGGATTTTTCCGCGGGCGAGCCTGGGTTTACTCCTTTTATCAATACACCCTTGACTTTCGAATCGAAACCGGGCTGCGTACCGATATAGGGACGCGGCTTGCCGGACGGCATGGCAATCTTAGGCATTTCCTTAAAGGCTTCGATTTCCGGTAAATTAGCAATATCCATGATAAAGCGCCCGGCTAGACCGGTTATCTTTTCCAGCCCTTCGTAATTTATTTTCTCCGATGTATCGCTCGGACGATGATAATCCTGATTGGCGCCGCTAAAGAAGAAATAAGCCGGAACGCGCGCCATCCAAAACGCCACCTGATCGCTGCCGGAAGAGATTTCCTCGTAAGCCAGATTAAGTTTGGTTTCGCGATTGGCCTTATCCAAAACATCCTTCAACGACGGGATGGTCTTTCCTCCGAAGACATAAAGCTTATCAGTCATCCGGCCGATAGTATCAAGATTCAACATAAACCGTGTCTTCTGTAAATCCCAGAGCGGGTTTTTGACGTAATTGCTTGAGCCGAGCATTCCGCCTGATTCGGTGGATTCCTCGCCGTCAAAGGCGATAAAGATAATCGTCCTTTTGGGCGCTTCCAGCATCGCGTGCAACTGGCGCGCCACGCCCAGCAAGGCAACAACACCGGAGGCATTGTCATCCGCACCATAATAAATCTGATTAGTTTTTTCATCCATTCCAAGATGGTCGTAATGGGCACCGATGATAACGGCTTCTTCCTTTTTTGAAGAGCCCCAGATGCAGCCGACCACGTTCTGGAGCGTTTTTTCTTTAACATCGAAAGTCTGGAGATAAACCGCCGGGGTTATTTCCGTTGCCACCTGCGGCTTCAAAGTTTCCAAGCCAATTTTATGGAATTCACCGGCGATATACAACGCAACTTTCAGGTTTTCCATGGAGCCAGCTTTCCTGCCGGCTAACTCATCGCCGCAAAGGAATGACATATCCTTTTTCAACTGGTCCAGGCCCGTGATATTGGCAGGTTGCTTATCAAGCGGTTGTGTAACCGGCGCTTGTTTACAACCCCATTGGCAGCTTACAGACAAAACCACAAGCATTACCACAATTAACAGCTTCCTCATATTTTATCTCCTATATTAATAATATTGATATAAAGTTTTACCTCATATTGGTGGAATCGTCAAGTATTTAGGGCATGACTGTGAGCTTACCGAAAAGCCTAAAAATCCCTGCCGCCTTCGCTGTTATACTTCCAATTGACCTTTATGGAATCGGTGCCGTTAACAGTTTCTATATAAAGCACGGCGTATTTGCCTTTAATTGTTTTTAAGGCGTACGAATGCCCTTCGACGGCCGGCATATATGTAGCAGACTGGTAACCGGCTTCAGGCACCGTTGCCACTTCATCAAGCTCCTTGGAACCAAGGTCAATTAAGCCACCGTTAATGGAGCTGATGATGCCGCTGGTATTCCAGTAAAAATCCGGGTCATCCAGCACGCTTATCATGCCGCCGGAATGGAAACTGTACCCCTCATTGCTGGTAAATTCATTCTGCATGGTTATCCGTCCGGTTGTGACATTGGCATTGCCGCCCAAAGGCGAAGCCGTATCAGAAGGTATCACAAAAATCACATCGCCTTTCAGGGCAAGCAGCTTATTATCATCCGCGGAAAAAACCAGCGTCGTCTTCCCGCTCTGCTTGGTCTGGGCAGCGGAGCCGGTCGCGACAAATGTCCTGTCCCAGTGCGCCGACACCATCCTTTTGGCTCCCTGGGTATCGTAGGAATCTATCACGATATTCAGGCGCACCGTATTGGCGGCGTCAAAGAAACGCCTTAGCTGGTCGCGCAACGTATCATCGCCGAAGTAGAAATCGGAGGAAACATTATCCATAAAACCCTTTAAATCCTTTTTCTCAAAGGCGTCTTTCAGCCTGGCAATGACTTTCTCTATCTTTTCGCGGCCGGTGGTTTCGTCATAAAACACGGTAATCCGCGGAAAATCGATTGAATCAGAAACGGCGCCATCAGGATTAACCGCCCGGACGGATATTTTCATCTCGCCTGTTTTAGGCTTGAATTTATACGCCCAGGATTTTCCTTCATAAGAAACTTCTTTCCAGCCATCGCCGGTATCTATTTCTATTTTGGTCTTGCCGACGACAAATCCGCTGCCGGCCTGCCCGGAAATTTCTATCTGGCCGTCTTTCAATTCATCTTTATGCACAACTATTTTATTTTCAATATCGTCCCAGCGCCGGCCTTGTATCATGACATTCCTTAATCCGGGTGTTTCCGGCTTTTCCTCCGGAACGTTCGTTGTTTCCCCGTCAGGCGGATTAACCGCTTCCGGCACGTCCGCGGTGGTTTTTCCGCCGGCTTTGAGGCGGCTCATCAGGTCTTTCCACTTAACCAGGTATTCTCCCCACCCGGCGACATCGGTCTTTAATTCCTTGCCGCGCTTTAAAACCACGTCCATCTTTTTCTGGAGCGGCGCAACGTATAAATCGCAGCGCTCGATGAAATTCCCCGCATCCGTGGTATAGCCCAAGCCATAACCAAGCTCGGTTGTCTCCTTTTCCAGTTTATCCAGTTCCGCCTGTATCTTAACCGCTTCCGCGCGGTAGGTATCCACATAGCTTTTTGCCGTGGGAAGCGACTCTATGAAAGAAAGCTGTCCTTTTATACGGGAGATTTTATCTTCCACTTTCTTGGTGATATTTTCATCCCAGGAAGCGTTGTAAGACCCGGTTTTTTCCCAGGCGGCCATATTGCCAATATCATAAACGCCTGGCGAATCGAAATTAACCACCTTGCCCTTATAAATCACGCCGCCCTCCCAGCTGACTTTGCCGTCTTCGTAAAAAGCCACGGACATATCAAAATCCCTGCGCATCTTATCCATGACATCTTCCCCGGCTTTGGCAAGCTCGCTTATCAGCTGGCGCTTGGGAATAGCCTTTACGGCGCGGTCATGGCAATCGTAAAGCGCTTCCAGGTTACCTTTCGGCTGGCGGAGCAATTCATCCAATCCGGCAAGGCTTTCCCGCACGCTTAAAGTGAGCAGGTTATAACGGAGATTCGCCACGGCAAGTTCCCCCTTAATTTCGCCTTCGGGCGAATCGGCGGGCTTACCCATCAAATCCGGAGTAATCAGGTTATTTAAATCCATGACGGTAACCGGCTTTTGGGCGCGGTAATAAACGGAGACGATTCCCGGAATCTGGCCAACGGTTTCTTCAAGCTTGGCGCTCAAAGCGAGCCCTTCTTTAACCTCGCCGAAGTTATTAAGGTCGGTTTCATGCTTTTTAAACTTAAAAATATCCTTTTCCACAAGTTCACGGTCCTTCTTAAAAACACCGTCCCACTTGGACTTGGTTTCCTCAGGATTGGCAAGCATATCCATCCTGAGATTATCCCAATTTATATCATATGTAAGATTGCCCTGCGAGACCTTATTATCCACGGACTGACCTATTTCTTTCTTAAGCTCGCCGATTTTACGGTAAGCGCTTGAAGACTTGGAACGCAAGGATTCCAATAAATCCTTAAAACCGCTGTTATTAAGCGACGATAAAATCGAATCTTCGGCGCTCTTCAGCGCGGAAGAAAGTTTGGCTTCATCCTCATTGGTGTTTTCCGAATCGGTTATTCCAATCTGTTTGACATTCTGTTCATACGTGCCGTAAAGTATGACGCCGGCGATTAACTGCGCCTTCTGGCTTTCCAGATAGGCAAGAACTTCTTCGAGCGTTCCCTTTTGTTTGCCCTCTGCCCCGCCTGAAGGCTTCTTAAGTCCCTTAACCGGTCCGGCTGCCATCATTTTTTTCAGTTCCGCATCAGTTAAAATATCTTCAAGCGCCGATTCCGAGACTTTGCCTTCGGTGATAAGCTCGGCGATTTTGCCGGCGGATTCTGAGGACATCCCGGGAAACATCTTGGGAAGCGCTTCCTTAAATATCTTTTTACGGACTGTTTTCTTCCCTTCCTCTAAATCAGCGTTGATAGCATTATCCACCGCCTGCTCCGTTTCCATTCTTTTATTAAAATACTCCAGCGCCCAATCCGGGAATTTCTTTGCGCCGTATTCAACCATTCCCCATTTCCACCATCTGTCCAAATACATATCGCGGGTGACATCCTCGCCAGCCCAGCGGTTGGTGGAGCGGTAAGATTCATAAGTCGCCTCAACCGCTTTATTCTTTTCGTTGGTCACCATGGAGTCGCCCAGATATTTGCCCAGTTTCCCGGCGGCATAAGCCATATTAACCGCCTTGGCAAGCGTGAATACCTTGGCGGCCTGCTCAAGCCCGTATTCGCCGAGCGTCTTCAAGCCATCCAGCGCGGCATCTTCGTATTTGCCCTGCTTGATTTTCCCCAAAAGCTCCGCGCATTTTATGGTCAACCCAAAGGTAGTGGGAATGGGCGAATTGACGCCGAAAGTGGTGCATAAATCGTTAAAGGCGCCCTGGTCATTCTGCAGGTTTGAGAGGCGTTTTTCTGTTTTGCTTAAAAAATCAGACTTCTCGCGCGCGCTTATACCGTCATCTTCCGCCCAGGCAGGAAGGCACGCCAAAGCCAGCGCCATGGCCGACAATAATACGAACCTAAAAACTCTTGGTAACCGATAGGCTGAATACTGTTTCTGTGTAATCATTGCTTGAACCTCCGGAATAATCTAAGTTTTTTCTGCTCATCTCCGCCTCCACTCTGGGAGCGGTTTGTTTATCGGATACTTTCCAGTTAAATCTCAAAGCGGTCATATCCTGCCGCGAATCAATCGCGCCGGACACGCCGGTATTAAACCCGTTTATCTGGTGGATTAACCAGGCCGACCACGAACGGTTCCGGTTCAATTCAACCCCAATATTAACCCCTGAAGTAACGTCCTTTTTATCAGTACTCGTATTTTCATCCATGATAATGCTGTAGCTTAAAGAAAGATTCACCGGAACGGCTTGGTTTGCGAGTTCATAACCGCCGCCCAAATTGATTACATTAATAATATGGGATAAATCAGCCGGGGTTTTATCCTCCTGGTTCCTGTATTCGTAAGAAACATTGTAATCCAGCTTTTCGTATTTGCCGTCCAGCCTTAAGGGAACGCTGATGTTCACTTCGTCAATAGTTTCATCGGATTTAACGCGCAGTTCTTCCCGCGCCTCCGCGCTCAGTTTCATATCCTTATTGATTTGCCATTCGATAGACGCTTGCGGAGAATTGACGCGTGTGGTGCCGTTCAATTGCGATTCCAGATTATTGCGGCGGAAACCGTATGAGAAATTCCCGGAAACGCTTTCGGAAAACGCATGGTTTAAAGAAGCTTTCAGGCGCAGGCTGTCCGAAGATGCCGAGCCGGCCAGCGTATCAAAATCAGGATTGACATGGTAATATTGAAATCTTAATGATGTGTTAGCCCATCTTAAATTGCTTTTCAGGTTGAACGCGGTATCCGATTCCGTCGAAGTGCGCTGGCGCAAATCGTCGTAATTGCGGTAGCTTTTGGCGAATTCTCCGGCAAGGATCCAGTTGCGGATTGGCTTGCCGTTAAAATCGAGGCCGAATACCCTGTTCTGCCTTCCGGCCAACCCGTCAATCTTATCAGAGGCATCATCATCAACGGTGACAAATCCGAATCCGGCCATCAGGTTCGGCTTAAAGCGGTAAGTGACCCGTCCCGCAGTGGCGTATTGCTTGTATTCATCCGCCGTGCCGCCCCAGACATCCTGCCAACGCTGTGCGGTATTGCCGGCAAGGATATCCGTTGTCAAGCCTTCGCCCGCGGCAAATTCCCGCTTGTATTCAATCCCGCGCACGCTTTGGGAAAGTATAAACTCCGGGAAATCCGGGATAATATCGCCCGCAATCAATTCCTGCTCGCGCCATTTCAGCTTGGCAACCAACTGGGAAAGTCCCCATTTTTCCGATTCGATGGAAGTATCGTTGCTGGTGCGTCCGCGGAAAAGCAGGGAAAAATCCTTATTGCCGAGCTTTTCGGCGCCGTTAATCCTGATTTCATCTATGATGGTAAAATCCTCTTTAAGGAACGATTGTTCCTCGTTGCCGCTGACCGAATTGCTTTTCAAGGTGAGTTTATTCTCGCCGTTCCAGTCTGATTGGGCGGGCGAACTGAACGATAAAACCAGGAACATTATTAATATTCCCGCTGTTGTTCTTCCGGATTTCCGGGTGATTTTTATATCCACTCTTGTTGCGTTTCTTTTCAAGGATAAACACTATATCAAAAATTCCCTAAAAAAGCAACTTAAATCTCTCAAACGAAATGCCGAACTTCTTTGACTTTTCCGCGGTTTCGTATTATATTATTGGTTAATTTTATGGCAAAGATTGATTATAACGACATCGGATTTTACCAGTCGCTCGGATTCAAAAGCGGGGTGGAAATCCACCAGCAGATTCTTACCAAGAAAAAGACTTTCTGCCATTGCCCGGCGGGCAAGTATTCCAAGACGCACGACGCGGAAGTCCTGCGCCATATGCGACCGACCCTTTCGGAACTGGGCGAATACGACGGCTGCGCCCTGATGGAATTCAAGACCAAAAAGAACGTCGTCTACTGCCTCAACCGGGAATCGGTCTGCACCTATGAAATGGACGATACTCCCCCATTCCTGGTCAATAGGGAAGGGCTTGATATCGTCATCGAGCTCGCGCTCATGCTAAATTGCAGTATCGTTGACGAACTGCATATAGCGAGGAAGCAATACCTCGATGGCAGCATCCCGACCGGCTTCCAGCGGACGGCCGTGGTCGGCATCAACGGATGGATTCCTTACAAAGACCGCCGGATAAATATCAGCCACGTCTGTTATGAAGAAGACGCCTGCCGTCAGATAAGCAATATCGGGCACACCATCAAGTTCCGGACGGACCGGCTGGGCATGCCCTTGATAGAAATCATCACGCAGGCGGAAATGAGGACACCGGAAGAGATGCGCGAGGTCGTCCGGGAAATCAGCCGCCTGATAAGGACGAGCGGAAAACTGCGCCGCGGCATCGGTTCGGTCAGGCAGGATGTCAACGGCAGTATCGCCGGCGGCAGCCGGGTGGAAATAAAGGGCGTCCCGCAGATAAACTGGATTCCGCGCCTCCTGCATACCGAGGCAATCAGGCAAAAGGAATTATTGGATATAAAAAAGATACTGTCGGAAAAAGGCGTATCCGAGAAATCACTTAAAACCGTTAAAGCTGATTTAACGGAAGCGCTCTCCAAGACGAAATCGAATATTATGAGAGAGAACCTGGAAAAAGGCAATGCCATCGGCGGAATAAAGCTCCCCAAACTGGGCGGTATATTCAATCATCCGACACAGACAGGCGGTCATACTAGCTGCAAATTAATCGGCCGTCCCCGAACCCCGCTACTGCGGGGGGAGTGGGGCAAAACCTTCGCGGATGAAGTTGCCGGGCGTTTACGCGTAATCGCCTGCCTGGATAACATGCCGAATTTCTTCCATACGGATAAATACCCCAAATACCCGGGTTCGGATAAAGACCTGGCTATCATAAAAAAGAAATTGGGATTGAAGAAAGGCGACCTCGGCGCGCTCGTCTGGGGAAGCAAGCAGGATGTGGAAACCGCGCTGAACGAGGTAAGGCTGCGCGTCGTGGACGCGATTAACGGGGTGCCGAACGAAACCCGCCAGCCATTTAAGAACGGCATCACGGATTTTGAAAGGATACTGCCCGGCCCGAACCGGATGTATCCGGATACGGATTCGCCCCCGGTAAAAATAACGCCGGAAATGGTCCAAAAAATACGGGCAAATATCAAGGAACCGCCATCACAAAAAGAAAGGCGCTATACGGCGCTGGGGCTCCCCTACCAGATTGCGCGCGATTTATCGGTCTCTCCGCGGGCGAATTTAATGGATAAACTTATTAAAGACAAGAATGTAAGTAAAGTCCTTGCCGGAGCGACGCTTACCCAGACATTGAAGCATCTCGAGCATAAAGGAATATCCGTTGAGAAGATAAAAGACGAATCCATTATTGAAATATTCTCTCTTTACTCCAAAGGCAAATTCTATAAGGAAGCGATTCCGGTGATACTGGAAAAGCTCAGGGCTAATCCTTCGGCAAAAGTCAAAGACATCATATCCAAGAATAAACTTATCGCACTGCCTGAGTCAAAGACAAAGGCGGTTGTGGCGACGGCTATAAAGAAAAGCCGGTTTAAGGCATATAGTAAAACGAGCGATAACCTGCTTGCAAAGAAGACCTTATTCTACGCGGGAAAGATAATGAAAACATACCGCGGCAGGATAAAGGGCGACTCTCTCATTCCGGCGATAATGGAAAAACTGCCGGCTAAATAAACACACATAAATACACCCTAATTTTGTCAATCCAAAAGGGGAACTTTGTCAACTTAAAAAGGGAACTATGGCTATAAAAATGCATATATTCGCACCCATTCTTAATATATTTAGAATTAGTAAGCAGATTAAACGGATGGGCTGAATTCGCCCCTAAAGGGAGGCTTCGCACTGTACAAAATACCCAAAAAACATGGTTTTTGGTGCAGTTAAGTGCACACAAAAGTGAGTTTTTGGTGCAGTGAAAAATCTG